>JANOJH010000378.1:0-1328 GCA_031408135.1 Bdellovibrio sp.
CATGAATATCCTCGATCAGATAATCGAATTCAAACGAAAGGAGGTAGCAGAGCGAAAATCACTTTATCCGGTGAAGCTTCTGGAGCAAAGTATTTATTTCCCATCACCAACAGTGTCGTTGAAGAAATATCTATTGCGGCAGGATAAAAGTGGAATCATAGCAGAGATAAAAAGAAAGTCTCCTTCAAAAGGCATGATCAATCCATACGTCTCTATTGAACGAACCTCTATTGGTTATATGCAGGCCGGTGCTTCTGCGCTTTCGATATTGACAGATAAGCAGTTTTTTGGCGGAAGTAATGATGATTTGACAACAGCGCGAAAATTTAATTTCTGCCCTATTCTGCGAAAGGAATTTGTTATTGATGAATATCAAATTGTGGAAGCAAAATCCATTGGAGCAGATGCCATTCTCTTAATTGCTGCGGTGCTTTCTCCTGAAGAAATAATGAAGTTCACAGCCTTTGCTCATTCCCTTGGTTTGGAAGTTCTAATGGAGATCCATAACGAGACTGAATTAAAAAGCAATTTGAATGCAGCCGTTGATTTGATTGGTGTGAACAATCGCAATCTCAAAACATTTGAATTGAATATAGAAACAAGTAAACGACTTGCTCCTATGATTCCCGATAGTGTGATTAAAGTTTCTGAAAGTGGGATTGAATCACCAGATGCAATAATCGAATTGAAACAGCACGGGTTTAAAGGTTTTTTGATAGGACAGACCTTCATGCAACACAGCCGTCCAGATAAGGCCGCTATGGATTTCATTAAAGAGTTAAAAAGAGTTGAAAGTGAAAAGCTTTAAGCTTTCTGCTTTTCACTTTCAACTTTCAACTTATGGGGGTTATGCAAAATAAAATACGTATCAAGGTGTGTGGCATGCGTGATTCTGAAAATATTCTTCAGGTAGCAAAGTTGCAACCAGACTATATAGGGTTTATTTTTTATTCAAAGTCGAAGCGGTTTGTGGGTGATGATTTTAAAATCCCTGAGCAATTGCAAAAAAATATCAAAAGGGTGGGGGTATTTGTGAATGAGGGTACCCAGGAAATTTTAAAGTTGTCAGCAAAGCATGCTTTGGACTTTATTCAATTGCATGGAAATGAATCGGCAGAACAATGTGATGAAGTAAAAGCAAGTGGGCTAGGTGTAATTAAAGTTTTTCAGATGGATAATCATTTCGACTTTGCGGAGATTAATGCCTTTAAAAAATCTGTTGACTACTTTTTGTTTGACACGAAGACAGAAAGTTATGGGGGTTCTGGAAAAGCCTTTGATTGGAGTTTATTGAATCAATACAATCAGGAAATTCCTTTTTTCTTAAG
>JANOJH010000386.1:0-3174 GCA_031408135.1 Bdellovibrio sp.
TTTTGCTCTGCGCCCATTTGCGGTGAACCAGTGAGTTGCACTGTGGCTGAATACCGACTTCAGCAAAATCAAACTTGTCTGTGAACTCATTGAGTAACCGGTAAAAAGGCGTACCGCTGTTGAAGCCGTTATTGTCGGGCCGGACATCCAGGTGGGCATCAAAGTTGATGACGAGTGGCCTGATTTTCTGACTAAGATTCGCCTTCAGAAACCCGCTCGCGTCGGAGTAGCCGTAGTCGTGACCACCGCCTAGCGTGAGTGTGCGGATTCTTTTGTTATGTAAAGAATGAATGCCGGTCTGGGCCTGCTGATGACGGGTGGCCAGATCCGCCGACGGATTCAGATCGCCGCCATCGTAAAATTCAGGTGCTGTTGGCGTTGCGGGTGTCATCTTGTATAAATACTGGCGGATGCTAGCAGGACCTGCTGCGGCACCCGGCCTGCCGTTATTCAGTTTGATGCCTTCATCGTCCGGGTAGCCGAGCAGACAGAAGCTATCTGTTGCGGAAAGCCCTTCGACCAGAGCGCTTTTAACGAGATTCCCAAGGCGTATATCGTCGAGATCATTTTTTGAAAAAAATAATTTTTCGGAAGTTGGTTTGTACGGGCTCACTCGTTTACTTTCTTAGATGAATTTTTCTAAGAATATCCCCGGTTTCTGAATCGTACAATTGGATTTCGATGTCTTTAGGATTGTGGATAATAAGGTCGCCTACATAACTACCGTGATCGCCGGCAAGCAGCATAACCCAAGTGGTGGTCGACGGGTTTACGAAGTAAGTGTAAATCGGAGCGGTTGCCGCCGGACATTTCTTCGCGATGCCGCGGTAGGAAATAGTGAATTCGGTGTAACTTACAAAAGTATAGCAATAGAGGTCATCACCAACCCACGTGCCAAGCAACATGTTAAGACCAATGTAATTGACGGAGCTGACTGTTAGTACAGTATGTTTTTCGTCGCGGTAGCCTTCGAGGGATATGAAGTCACCATCACTGAGTTTGTTGATATAGGTTGAAATAAGTGCTGTGGAGGCGTTGAGCGCATAGGTTTTTCGTTGAATCGGGTCGTTGAATTTCAGTTGTGCTTTTGCACGACTGACATTTCCTTCAAAGCTTAAAGCCAAGGAATCCAAACTTAAAAGAATTGCCATGACGGAAAAAATAAATCTCATATGTGGTGTAAAAAACACGATCTCGGAGTGGGGTCAATTTTAAAACTGATCCCTAAGAGCGGAAAAGAAAAAAATACAATAGCTCAAATTATAAGCACACTAAACGTTGCGCGTTAAGTATATGAATCCTGAGGGAAATACTATGAAATAAGTTATGCGATTTAAATTTTTTCTGGTTTTGTTTTTTTGCATGGTATTTTTCAGCCCACTGACTTTCGTTTATGGTCAGACAGATTTAAGCGGAAGACCAGTGAATACCTTTTCCCGCTCTTACGGTCGTACCGGAGTGTTTCTAGATGCCGGACTCTATCGTCTGGATACCGAAGCAACAGCCAACCCGGCACCGCAGAATCAATGGCAGACCACAACTTTGGTTTACGATTTTAACGGCGGTTACATAACCGATAATCATGTTTATTTCGGCGCCCAATTTTCTTCAAGGGCCGACAATCAGATCAGCTTGAATTCAGCTGTCGGCGCGACCAGCGGGCTTGGAGCCGGAATTTTTTCTGACAGAGGTTTTCATTTTCGGGCGTATTATTTGTTTAACTCGACATTCGGAAATTACGGAAACGGCAATGGGTACAAAATTGATCTGGGCTATATGAAGAATATGACTGCAAACTTTTTTCTGGGAGTTTCGTTGGCTCACGCTCAAACTACCTATAGGTTTAATCCGACGATAGTTGCATTCGATTCATGGATTCGCCGAGAGACGTATCCGTCTTTTAGTCTCGGCGTGATCTTCAATTAAACTAACCAAGCTCTTGCAATGTCCATTCGGCAAGTTCCCGCAACTCGGTGGTTTGAAGCCCGCTGACTTCGGGTTTCAGTTCAGCAAGCTGTGTGTTGGCGATAACGATCAGGGCATTGCGTTTCAGGCCCTTGGCGCCGGCGCGCGAAAGCGGCGAACCCAAATGGAACTTCTGAATTTTTTTATGCGAAGCCGTCAGTAAAAACTGAAAATACACGACGAGTTCTTTGCGTGTTTCGGGCGCTAAGGAGAGAGTCTGTGCAGTTGAAAGTTCAGGGGTTTTTTGAAATTGTTTTTTACGGAAAACTTTTTCGTTCCACGGGCAGACAGTCTGGCAAAGATCGCAGCCGAAGAACCAGTCGCCCATTTTTTTTCTGAGTTCAATCGGGGGGGAGGTTTTGGCCTCGATTGTCAGATAAGAAATGCAGCGGTCGGCCTTCAGGGTGCGGGGGGCAATCAGCGCTTCGGTAGGGCAGATATCGATGCATTTGCGGCAGGTGCCGCAGAAGTCGGGAACGGGTTCAATAATTTCGGCAGTTTCGGTTTCCAGCGTTGTAAGAATCTCCGCAATAAAAAAAAGACTGCCGTGTTCGGGGTGAATCAGGCAGGTGTTTTTGCCGAACCAGCCGAGACCGTTCTGATAAGCCATGTCACGCTCGAGAATCGGACCGGAATCAACATAAGGAAGAAAAACTTCGTCCGGAAAATCTTTTTGCAGATGATCGATGACCGTGAGCAGTTTTTGCTTCAGCCAATAGTGGTAGTCTTCGTTGTGGGCATATAGGGCCACTCGCGCCGGAATTTTTATTTCGGTTTTTTGAACCGCCGGGTAGTAGGCCTGCGCAATTGAAATGACGGATTTCAATTTTGCGTCGAGCAACAACGGGTTTCTTTTAAAAGCCAGGTGCGTTTGCAGATAGGCCATATCGCCATGATAGTTGCTCGCAAGCCATTTTTCATAAAATTCGATACTGAGCGGTTTTCTGATCGGACCGATTTCGACCTGATTGAGAATTTGACTGTTCTTAAGCCCACTCAATTTATTTTTAAGAGAATGATTGAGGCCGTTGTTAAAATCAGTCATAGTTGGATTTGTGTATAATATTGCATCAAGCATAAAAAAGCATCGTCTTTATAGTGATTTTGCCGAGGTTCGATACCGGTTAGCCCGTCATCAGTTTGTCTGTTGGATTGCCGGTGGAGCGGTTCGGGACTTTTGCCTTAATCGCGAAGTAAGTGAATTGGATC
>JANOJH010000388.1:0-1031 GCA_031408135.1 Bdellovibrio sp.
ATCTGATAGGTTCGGAAAGTGTTGTTGCCATATTCATGGGCAATTAACCATGTGCCGCTTGCTGTAATCCGTTCCGTGCTTTTCCCAAAGAGTAAAATATTCTTTTTAACAACAAGGCCGTTTCCTGAATTTTGTTTAAGATCAAAAAGTGAATAACGCAGTTCATTGGCCGAAGTACCATTTATAGCTTGTGTAGTAAAAATGTAGTAAAGGGTTTCATCTCCCGGCACCGGTACAATCAAAGAAGATTGAGATGAAGTGGGGTCACCCCCAATACCAACATCAATTTGAGTATCGGTTTTGTCATACACTTTGTCGCCATCGGTATAAAAAATCACGTCTCCGTTTCTGTCGCAGATGATGGCGCAACCTTCAGGGGCATCCATCGCACTACTACTAAGTGCAACTGCCGGACCCGGAGGAGTTTTAAATAAAGGGTTGAAATTAATTCCAGCCTTGTTTCCAAAATACCAAATATTGCCTCGCCCGTCTTGCAGCTCATACTCTTTAACATTCACGCCAGCATAAGCGGAGCATCCAGAGGCATCTGAAACAACTACATAATAATAACCTGCTGAATCAGGTCTAAGCGTAGCCCCTACATCTCCATTGGACCAGACATATGAGGTAGGTGTGCCACCTTGAACACTAACAGTTACACTGAATTGTGTTGGCGATGAAGACCCGCGCGGAGGTGGAAATTCACTGCGGCAAGCCGTTGTATCTTGTACAAGGTTAAGTTGCAAAGGAAAGACTCCAATGTTAACTGGTTGTGTGGCGGTCTGCGATTGTCCTTGATAAAATGCGGTGAGGGTGGCGTTAAAAGTCTGGGCTGTTGCATAGGTATGTATTGGGCTCCAACCGGTAGTCACACCAGTTGCGTCACCAAAATCCCAAACCAAACTATCTGCAGCAGGTGTTACTACCGGAAAAAATGAAGTGGGTGTATTTTGGCAACTACCAATTGTAGTGAAACTTACCGTAAGCGGAATATTATTTTTTGGTGAAAACGATGGGAATTGTTGGCCACC
>JANOJH010000420.1:0-1928 GCA_031408135.1 Bdellovibrio sp.
TGCAAAAGACTATGACATAAAAATCGAAAATCATAAAACAGGAGTTGCTGTCAGAATCACCAGCGATCAACCGCTTTCAAAAATAGTTTTTTGGTCTGCTCCTAAAACAATTTGTCCTGAGCCTTATATCAAGCTTACAATCAAACCCGGAGAAACGGTCAACTGGAAAATAATTTATCAATTCTATATCCTTCAAGATTTAAAATGACCTTACGAATATTCCCCTTCGCCTTTTTACTTTTTGCATGTTGTTCAACCGCTGATTGGAGTTCCAATTCATCCACCATGGAAACCGGAAAGAATTTTCCTGCCTATGGAGGAAACAAAGCGAACAACCGGTATTCACCCTTAACCCAGATCAATGCTGAAAATGTAAATGATCTGAAGGTAGCCTGGATGTATTTCGCCAATGATACAACCAAAACATCATCCAGACGAGAAATACAATGTCAGCCTATTGTGGTAGATGGAGTTTTGTATGGTACATCGGCAGGGCTAAACCTGTTTGCCTTGAATGCCGCTACGGGCGAACAGTTGTGGAAGTTTGAACCGGATATAGAAAAGCTTCACAATAACAGGGGTGTTATGTATTGGGAGAATAGCGGGGAGAAGCGCATTTTATATACGGCAGGATCATTCTTGTATGCGGTGAATGCATTAACCGGACAACTCATCACCACATTTGGAGATAACGGAAAAGCCGATTTGCACGAAGGCCTTACCGGTGACTTCGGTCATGAAATAAAAGATCTTTCAGTAACAGCCACGAGCCCGGGAGTTATCTTTAAAAACACCGTGATCATGGGCTCAACGGTATCGGAAGGTGGCGATTCTGCTCCCGGATATATCCGTGCCTTTGATGTGGTGACAGGAAAATTAAAATGGGTCTTTCACACGATTCCACAACCAGGCGAATCCGGTTATGATACATGGCCAACTGATGCCTATAAAAAAACTGGCGGCTCAAATACGTGGGGTGGTTTGTCAGTAGATGAAAAGCGAGGTGTTGTATATTTTGGCACCGGCTCTCCTTCCTCTGACTTTTATGGCGGTGCCCGGGAAGGCGCCAATCTTTTTTCCAATTGCATTATCGCTCTCGAAGCTGAAACCGGAAAAATGAAATGGTATTTCCAGGCTATTCGTCATGATTTATGGGATCGTGATTTTCCGATTCCTCCCAACCTGACTACCATCACACAAAATGGAAAAAAGAGAGATGTAGTTGTGGAAGTGGGTAAAGATGGATACATCTATGTGCTGGATCGTGATAACGGTGAATCGATATTCCCCATAGAAGAAAGACCTGTTCCTACCAGTGGTTTACCGGGTGAACATCCTTACCCAACACAACTATTTGTTATGAAACCGAAACCGCTCATGAAGCAACTCGTAACAGAAGATGATCTCACTGATATTTCTCCTGAAGCCAATGCATTTGTAAAGAAACGTTTTCAAGAATATCAAAAATCAGAAAGTCAGTTTCAACCACCGAGTGAACAAGGAACGTTATTGTATGGATATAGCGGAGGAGCCGAATGGGGAGGTAATGCTACCGACCTGGACGGCATCCTCTATCAGAATGCCAACCATGCACCGTGGGAATTGAAAATGATAAGTAATAAAAACCGTGAGCAGGAATTGATTTCATTATCACCTGGAAATATTTTGTATGTCAGAAATTGCGCGCCTTGTCATGGTATGGATAAAAAGGGAAGTGGCTCGGTCATACCCAGTCTTGTTGAGATTGCCAAAAGACGTTCTGATAATGACATACATACGATTATCAAAACAGGTAATGGCCGGATGCCTGCTTTTCCTTATCTCAATGATGATAACCGAAAAGCAATTATTGGGTATTTGAACAACAATGAAAGTATACCACCGAAAATAGAAGATGAACATACTGCAAATGTTAATGCCCCTGTAGC
>JANOJH010000448.1:0-2138 GCA_031408135.1 Bdellovibrio sp.
TCTTCGGAATGGCTGCAGAAGGGGCACTTCATATTAGCTCTAAATTAGGTGAGCCTAAAGTCAGGGTCAATGAAGTCAGTTTGCAAATCCAAAAACTTGCGCGTAGCATAAATAGATTGGGGAAGCTTCATGCCGCATAAACCTCTCAAAATTTTGTTTATAGTGTTTATGCTCTTGAGCGGCGGGTTTGCAAACGCCGGTGCACCCAAAGTGGGCAGATCGGCTGCGGCCAAATATTTTGCGAAAAATCCTGAAGAGCAAGTAAAGATCGCGCGGACAACGGCCTCTGAAGTTGTGGGCCTTGGAAGTGAAGAGCGCTACCTTGCGTTTGGTGCCAGTTTGTTTACAAAATCTGAGTCTTTCAACTGGGGCGGCACCGGTAAAGAAGAAGATGTCGGAAAATATGGCGTTGATATGACTTATCGCTTAAGTGAATCTAATTACGTCGACTACGCAATTCGGATTTCTTATACCGAATATCTGGCCCGAAATCAGAAAGCCAACAAGATGAGCTTTATGTACTCGGCCACGTTGCCGGACGCGGGTTCTAAGTTTCCGCTCTATTTCGGCGCAAGTGCAGGAGCCGGAGTGTTTTTTACCCAGTTGCCGGATGAATCGCCAGTTACTTTAGATTATCAGCTTTTTTTGGGCTTACGGATTTTCAATTTATTTGATAGTACTGGCTTTTACGTTGAAGGCGGAATGAAAAATCATGTGCAACTGACGTCTGATGGTCAGCTGAACGGCACCTATTTTTCCGCCGGCGCGATATTTACTTTTTAACTATTTACGTTTTAACAAGGATATTTTTTGGCAGTACCTCTTCACTATCATCTGGTTCAATCTATTGCCGATGCGCTTGATGAAATTTTCTTAGACGGCAAATACGCAGACAAAGTTATTGAGCGTTGTTTTAAGAACAACCGCAAATGGGGCGCGCGTGACCGTAAGTTTTTTGCCGAAACGGTTTACGAAATCGTCCGCCATAAACGGCGTCTTGAATTTATCGGTGGCGAAGGTAATCCGTGGAATCTGATTGCGGCTTATCTTTTTCAGACCATGAGCGAGATTCCTGATTGGGAAGAATTCGATCATATTAAAATTTCAGATTTGAAAAGCCGCAATTCGGCGGAGAAACCGCCTGAAGTTGCCAACTCTTTTCCGGACTGGCTGCACGAACTGGGCAAAGAAGAATTCGGCGGCGAGTGGACGAAAATCATGAATGCGCTGAACACGCCCGCTGAAGTTTTTTTACGGACGAACACGCTGAAAACCGATGTTGATACTTTAATTGCCGAACTGGGCGAAGAAGAAATTCAGACTGAAAAAGTTCATAATGAATGCATTAAGTTAACCCGAAGAAAGAATGTATTCGCGACAAAAGTATTTAGAAAAGGATTTTTTGAAGTGCAGGACGCAGCTTCACAGATGGTGGCACCTTTGCTTGATGTTAAGCCGGGCCAACGGGTAGCCGATACCTGCGCCGGTGCCGGTGGAAAATCCCTACATTTGGCCGCGCTGATGAAGAACAAAGGCAAGATCATCGCCATGGACATTCACGAATGGAAATTGAAAGCGCTGAAAGTGCGGGCCGCGCGTGACGGTGTGGATATTATCGAAACCAAAATAATTGAATCGAACAAAACCGTCAAGCGGCTTGAAAATACTTTTGATCGCGTCTTACTGGATGTGCCGTGTTCGGGGCTCGGTGTATTACGCCGCAATCCAGACACAAAATGGAAACTCAGCATTGCCGAAATCGAGCGGCTGACGATTCTGCAAAAAGAAATTATCAGCCAATATTCAAAAATCTGCAAACCGGGCGGGCTGATGGTTTATGCCACGTGCAGTATTCTGCACCGTGAAAATGAAGAACAAGTGCAGTGGTTTCTGCAGAGTGAATTCGGTAAAGGCTGGTCGTTGGTGCGCGAAATGCGGGTGTGGCCGCATAAAGATAAGTTTGACGGTTTCTACGCGGCGGTATTGGCCAGAAAATAGCCTATGTAAGTTCGGATCCGACAAACTTTACACACAATTGACATTGCATTGACAATCAGACCCCCGAAATATGATAAAGTTCATTCACGGGGGCTTAGAACTTGAAAGCGTATGGGTCTAAAGATCATTTTGTCATTCTC
>JANOJH010000500.1:0-1964 GCA_031408135.1 Bdellovibrio sp.
GTTTCAAACTCACTCACTTCAACAACATCCACTGTTTACATATTTATGAACCAAAGCGCTGCTGGCGCGCTTTCTTTTAATACAACACCCACCAAAGTGGTCGTTACCGGGGCTGGCACTACCTACGGAATGGATGCGCAAGATTTAGATGGCGATCTGAAGCCCGACATTATTTTAAATCAATTTAATGCCAGTGATATTTTTATATTAAAGAATGGTAGTTCGGTGGGTCAAATTTCTTTCCCAACAATTATCAAAGTACCGCTCACAGGCAGTTTGAATCATTTGACAACAGCAGATTTTAATGAAGATGGCAAATTGGATATTGCAGTAACGAGCAGTGCCAATGACAATAAAGTGTTTGTTCTTTTAAACCAGAGTGTTTCAGGCACAATTTCTTTTCCTTCTTCGATCACGCTGACCGGTGGCGATTGGCCTTGGGGTATTGACGCCAGTGATATTGATGGCGATCAGGATGTAGATATTATTACAGGAAATATAAATAACAATAATGTTGCAAACGAGATTGTCGTGTACCGGAATAATGGAAATAATACCAGTCTCTCTTTTACCAGACAAAGCATTCAAAAAGGAAAAAGATCGAGAAACCTGAAAGTAGGGGACTTGGATGGTGATGGGAAACCTGACATCGCGTACACCACAGTAACATCAAACTCAGTCGATATTCTGCGAAACAAAAATTGTTTCACACCGGTGATCATCGCCCCTCCTGCAACCATCTGTGCAGGCCAGACAATTCGCATAAAGTCCATCTCGAATGTTGCAGCAACCTTTGATTGGAAAAAAAATGGAACATCCGTAAAAAATGGAATTGAACCTTTCCTGGATATCACTTCTCCTGGTGATTATTCTGTTACCGCAACAAGTGAGGCATCACCTTCTTGTATTGTATCCTCATCGTCCATAACGGTTCCTTTGGGCACTGGCACTTTACCCCCTAATCCTGTGCTTAGTGCAAACACGCCATTGTGCAGTGGGCAAACATTGAACTTGAGCGTGCCTGCTGTAAGTGGCGCTACTTATCAATGGACGGGGCCCAATAGCTTTACTTCAATCCTCCAAAGTCCAGGCAAGGCTTCTATAACCGATGACGATGCCGGGTTTTACATACTGAAATTATCAGATGGCACCTGCACGGTAGAGGCAACCATAAAAGTAGATGTTGCCAACCTTGCAAATTTTTTCATTTCCAGTTCGGTAGCATCCAACGCGGTCTGCCAGGGTTCAAGTTTGAATTTGATTGTCAACGCTTCCTCGGGGCATACTTATCAATGGATTAAAGGTGTTACTGATATTAGTGGGCAAACTTCACCAACACTTTTAGTGAGCCAGGATGGTGTGTATAAAGTGAGGGTAACGAATACAGCATTAAATTGCTCTGTAGAAACAGCAGCCACCACGGTCAGTGTGCTTACCATGCCGGTTTCAGCCTTCACACCCAGCACAAACTCAACATGCGTCAATCAGAGTATAGCGTTTACTAATCAATCTACATTTGATAGTCGCGCTACCGTAGCATACGCCTGGGATTTTGGAGATGGTACAAATTCAACATTACAAAGTCCCACCAAATCATATGCTACCCCTGCCACCCGAAATGTTCAATTGAATGTCAGCTATACCGGTGTAACAGGATGCAGTAATGTATCCACAAAAAGTATTGCAGTGGCCACGGCACAAACACCTGTGATCACTGCAACTGTGAATACCATTTGTGCAGGTGAACCGTCCTTGTTATCTGTGACAGGAACATTCAGTGCCTATGCGTGGACGGGGCCATCAACAGGAGCATCTTCAACTTTGAATATTACACAACCGGGTACCTATATCGTAAACACTACAGAGACCAATGGTTGTACCGCCACTGCTCAGATTACTATCGGTGCAAAAGCTTTCGTGACGCTCTCAGTGACTGCTGATGGAAAACCAGTTGCCTCCGGAGC
>JANOJH010000550.1:0-3708 GCA_031408135.1 Bdellovibrio sp.
AACGTGCAGCGGTAACAAAGAATGCACCGGGTCATGTGAAGTTTAATTTTATCGCCTATGTCAATTTTTTCGAATGTCCTTCTGCCTTCCTCATACCGCGTGGCAGCAGCACCATGTTCGTAGGCGAGATTCTGGAGATCGCATTCTCCTGCCTGATCACAAATAGGACAATCTAACGGGTGATTAATCAATAGGAACTCTACTACTGCTTTTCTAGCTTCAAGAACTTCTTCAGATGTTTTACTCTGCACCACCATACCATCTGCCACAGGGGTGCGGCAAGAAGCCATTAATTTGGGAAGCGGTCGCGGATCTTTTGCAGAACCTTGCGCTACTTTCACCAAACACACTCTGCATTTTCCACCACTATCCTTTAGACTTGTATAGTAACACATTGCCGGAGGCACCAAATCACCACCGATTTGTCGCGCTGCATTTAGGATGGTTGTTCCATCCGGAACTTCAACCATTATACCATCTATTGTTACTTTCGCCATGTGTTCAGTTAATCGGTATCAGTTAATCGTTAATAGTTATCAGTTAAAGGTTAATAGAGAAAAGTTAATCGTTAATAGTTAATCGTTATTAGATACTTGCTAATCGTTATTCGTTTCATACGTCACAAGTGACTCTTCGACTTTTATGGCTTTCGCTTTCATCAGATAATTAATATATCCGTTTAAAACTGCAAGGCACTCCTGTATCGCATCACGGTATTTATTTAGCGTATCTTCAGAAATATATTGTTCTTCCCTTGAGCAGATCAAATGATCCAGTAATTCATAAATAGAACCTCTTCCTTGACGGCAATACTGAATGTTTTCCTGAAAATGAAAACGACCGTATCCTTCTGCAATCTGAGCAGGAGCTGATCTTGAACAGCGAATCATTTGATCCATTAACCTGTATTTCTCTTCTGGCGGAAAAGTTTTTACCAAGGCAGCAATCTTTCTCCTAAGCTCGGCAGCTTTTTTCCAGCAGTCTAAGTCTTCAAAGGATTTCATATTCATTCAAATCTTTCTCTATTAACTATTTGCCTTTTTCTATTAACGATTAACGTTTAACTATTAACCCTTAACTGATAACTATTAACTTTTCTCTATTAACTATTAACGATTCACTCACAAAAGGTTCCTTCTCAAAATGCCGAGGGTCTTTCACTTTCTCCGGATACTTTACGTGATATTCAAACTCTTCGCGGAAGTGACGGATGGCACTGGCTACGGGCCAGGCTGCAGCATCACCCAACGGGCAAATTGTATTCCCTTCAATTTTTTTTGCAACATTTACCAAAAGATCTATGTCATTCATTTGACCATGACCATGTTCGATGCGATGCAAAATTTTCTCCATCCAACCTGTTCCTTCCCGACAAGGACTGCATTGCCCACATGACTCATGGTGATAGAAACGTGCGAACGTCCAAAGATTGCGCACGATACACGTAGTTTCATCCATCACAATAAACCCACCAGAACCTAACATGGTACCACTTACAAATCCACCATCGGCCATGGATTCATAGGTCATAAGCCGTGGTTCACCTTTAGCAGTTTTTAAAATTAAATCAGCGGGCAAGATGGGTACAGATGAACCTCCTGCAACTACCGCTTTAAGTTTTCTTCCTTTCCATATGCCTCCGCAATACTCATCTGAATAGATAAACTCTTCTACCGGCAGCCCCATCTCAATTTCATACACACCTGGTTTGTTAATATGACCGCTGGCTGAAATCAGCTTGGTACCAGAACTCTTACCAATACCAACATCATTATATTTATCGGCCGTTATATTAATGATCGTTGGAACAGAAGCGAGAGTTTCTACATTATTCACTACGGTCGGACAAGCATATAAACCGGCTATTGCAGGAAAAGGCGGCTTCAACCTTGGGTTACCTCGCTTGCCTTCCAATGACTCAAGCAAGGCTGTTTCCTCACCGCAGATATACGCCCCTGCACCTGGATGAACATAAAGATCAAGTGAGTAATCTGTTCCTAAAATATTCTTGCCAAGAAGCCCTGCTGCATAAGCTTCATCAATGGCCTTCTCTAAAATGCGCAGGATGTACATGTATTCACCCCGGATGTAGATGTAGGCCGTCTTTGCACCCAATGTATAACTGGACACGATCATTCCCTCAATTAAAAGATGAGGTATCTTCTCCATAAGATATCGGTCCTTAAATGTGCCCGGTTCGCTTTCATCAGCATTGCACACGAGATAGCGGGGCTTATCTGATTTGCGATCAAGGAAGCTCCACTTTAAACCAGACGGGAAACCAGCACCACCTCTGCCCCGAAGGTCGGAGAACTTTACCTCATCAATAATCTTATCGGGGGTCATAGTCTTCAATGCCTTTTCTACAGAGGCATAGCCACCATTCTCCCGATAGACTTTAAGGGTCTCTATTGAGGGTACGTTGATGTGTTCTAGTAGAAATTTTTTACCCATTCTCTCAGTTAATCGTTATTAGTTAATCGTTATCAGTTAATCGTTAATTGTTATCAGTTAAGCACTATACTTTAATCTTTTATTGCTAATTGTTAATTATACGTACAACTACTATTAACTATTAACCATTAACGTTTTTATCACCTCATATACGAGCTTCGCTTGTTCGTTGTTCTTAAATTCTCTACTAACTCATCCACCTTCTCCACTGTAAGGCTCTCATGATAATCAGCACCGCATTGGAGCATTGGAGCTGTTCCACAAGAACCCAAACACTCCACTGCCTTTAGTGTAAACATTCCATCCCGGGTAGTCTCGCCAACCTTTATGTTTAATTTATTTTCCAAATGCCCTATTATATCATCCGATCCGCGCAACATGCAAGAACCTGTTTGACAAACTTCAAGCAAGCATGTGCCAACTGGCTTAAGATTGTACATAGAATAAAATGAAGCTACTTCATAGACTTCAATTGGCTTTATATTAAGTAAAGAAGCGACATAGTCCATGACCGGCACACTTAGCCAGCCGTCAAACTCAGACTGCGCCAAATGCAAGACCGGCAAAAGAGCAGACTTCTGTTTTCCGTCAGGATACCGTTTGATGATTTTATTCACCAAGTCGAGAGCTTCATTTGAAAATTCCATTCCTTATCAGTTGTCAGTTAATCGTTATCGGTTAATAGTTATTTATAATCCGCACCCCATTAACTTTTTTCTATTAACTATTAACGTTTCACGCGTCAAGTTCACCTGCAATCACATTCATACTGCTCATTGTCAATATCGCATCCGACAACATTGAGCCTTTAATCATTTCAGGATACGCCTGGTAATAGATAAAACATGGCCTTCTCAAATGCAATCGGAACGGTGTCCTTCCTCCATCGCTAATTAAATAAAAACCTAATTCTCCATTTCCACCTTCCACACAATGATAAACTTCTCCTTTCGGAACATCGGTTTCTCCCATCACAATCTTAAAATGATAGATGAGTGCCTCCATATTGTTATAGACTTCCTCTTTGGGTGGCAAATAGAATTCCGGAACATCGGCATGGAAAGGGCCTTCAGGTAGTTTGGCTATCGCTTGCCTTATGATACTCAAACTTTGCCACATTTCTTCTTGGCGCACCATGAACCGGTCATACGTGTCACCATTTTTTCCAATGGGAATAATAAAATCAAAATCCTCGTAAGAAGAATATGGCAGGGCAACGCGCACATCATAATCTACTCCGGCTGCACGTAAGTT
>JANOJH010000596.1:0-1083 GCA_031408135.1 Bdellovibrio sp.
AAGAATATTTTAAACTTTCCGGACTCGCTTGGGTTAAAGGCAAAACGCCCAGTTTCCCGCATGTTGACCAGGGTTTGAGTTTGAGTATCCAACAGGAATAGGTCTTTCTCATTTTCTCCAAAACCAGTGTTGTCCCACGTCATCTCAGCAGCGCCTTCCATGTTTGAATCTACTGAAAAATCCCAAGTGTATTCAGCTTGAGTGGGCACCACATCACGTGAAAACTTTTTCGCTGAGTGCTCTGGATGGCTAAAATTCATTTCCAGATAGTTGATAAAGCGGGGTGCATTCAAATCATCATGCTTGTCAAAACTATAATCTGCATCTTGGCTCATACCAACCCCAGAGAACTCATTCGTATACTTGCCTTGAGATATAACAATAGGCATCTCCCAATGACGATTGCCCAAATCCGATGAAACAATTTCGCTCGATTGCGTGCGTCCACCTATTGGTATTCCCCTAAATGTTACTTTCACGGTAACAGGTGCGGTACCATTTACAAAAACAAAACCTCCTTCAAATGGATTAAGAATATCTCCATTGGCATATCCTGTTCCATTCCAAATCTTTATTGGCGTCACATTGGTATTCTGTATTTTTATTTCATTCCATGAAATCGGTAATGTGTATGGATTTCCTATTTGGTTCCAACCTGCATTGAGCGTCATATTGTACAGATTAAAACGATCGAAATCGGGGGTAGTGGCTCCTTCAATTTTAATATCAGTGGTTGTAAGAATATTTATCCAGTATCCCTTACCATCAGTTATTGTCTGGAAGTCCGCAGGATACTCATTCCATTTTGTGCCACCTCCGTACGTGAGTAAACGCCATAATTTTTTGTCGTCTATTCCGCTGTTAACTTCATTGAAGATGGTACTTACTTTGGTGTCCGTTATTTTATAAGGTATGGAAACAATTCTGTAGTCGCTTACTGTGCCTCCAAACTTTATAATGCCACTGGTAATAGATGGAGAAGTTGCAGTGGCAAAAGTCAAACCTGATGAAAACGCACCTGGGCTTAATGGCAGCCTGCTTGCATTTGAACTATTGTCTACAGCCGTGAAATAATACTCCAAC
>JANOJH010000597.1:0-1397 GCA_031408135.1 Bdellovibrio sp.
GATGAAGCTGATAATTGCGATATGTTAAAATCATAACTATACCCTACCGTAAAGTTCTTTAAGTAAAGACCCATCATGAAAATAAGAGCATCCTGATTTACCGTGCCAATTACATTGGTCTCGTATGGTTTGCCCCTATACCATACGCCAATCATAAGCGGGTCAATGTGATAATTTAAACCAAAGTCCAACTGAGAGCTTCCACCTTGATTTCGAAATATAAAAGAAGGAGTTAAATAAGAAACTCTTGCCATCGTTCTGGGACCATTATACAATGGAATTCTTGCACCACCATGAATGGTAGTTTTCATCGGTAACCTGCTTACATTATTTAAGATGGAAAGGTTAGGCTGGTTCATGTGACCGAAAGCAGCACCTAACCAAAGAATCCTGCTGTACAATAAAAAGCCAGAACCAAAATCAAAGTACTGCTGATTCCCTAATTTTTGCAAATCAGGATCAAGCGATTGACCATTAAATTCCAGGCCATCGCCCAACTGCAGTTTGGTTCGATCCAACCCATTGATGCCATATCCAAAATAAAGGCCGGGTGAAAAAACAAGCTTGTCATTTAGCCTGACTTTGTAGCTGTAGTTGAGTCCAAATGTTGAGGTCCTCCACCCTGCTGATCCCATTTTGTCGGTGGTGGCCAGAATGCCAAAGCCACTTCTTAATTCATCTACCCAAATATCATAACTCATGGCATAGGTGTTAAATGCCTGCGGCAAATTAGGCCATTGAATTCGGTTATTAAATACCAGCCTTTGCTGAGGGGTTATTCCCGTGAACCCGGGATTAAGATAAAGCGGGGATTGATAATATTGAGAGAACTGTGGATCCTGAGCTTTCACACTAAGTCCGAAACAGATCGCCACTAAAAATAAAATTGTATGCCTCATGCTCTAATTTCCAAAGATAGTCTTTACCTGATCATTGTAATGTCTCCAATCTGCGTTGTCCGTTGTCCGTCAGACAATCTCAATGTTAATCTATACACATATACTCCGGATGCCATTAGCCTTCCATACCTATCATAACCATCCCAGCCAATGGTTGAGTTGTTACTTTCAAATACCAAGTTTCCCCACCGATCAAATATTTGCATACTAAATTCTTCTGCACCTTTCACATAAGGAAGAAATACATCATTGAAACTACCATTGCCTGAAACACCGCCATTGGGTCCGTTTAAATTTGGTGTGAAGGCATTCGGAACCTTGGTCACACCACCTTGTTTGGCTGTTATTTTACGAACAAGCGTATCCGAACAAACTACGCCATCACCATGATCGTTCATAGCAATTAAGGTAAGGTCATATACACCTTCAATTTTATAGGTGTACTTTGGCTCTTCTTCTGTTGATGTGCCGTTATCACCAAAATCCCATAGGTAATCC
>JANOJH010000602.1:0-2163 GCA_031408135.1 Bdellovibrio sp.
GATAAAGCGCTGAACAGTCTTGAACAGAATCGGATCGGCTTTGAAAAAATATTCAATCAATCAGTAGCCGATATAACCGCGAAGCTGCAAGACAGCCGTGATCTGCAGCTAAATCGAAGCGAACTGCGTAAAGCCGTTTGGGTTATTACAAATCCGCCCTATGGCATTCGCCTTGCGGATGAAAATGCAATGGAAGTTTTTGCAAATATCGAAAGTGTTATTGATGGCCTTGTTGTGGTTCATCCGGTGGCCTGGAGATTTGATTTCAAAAAACTAAAACCCGTATTAACCGAAGACTTCAGCAATCAGGGGTTAAATCTCAAGCTCTCCGTTTTCAAAATTAAAAATTAATTCTTATCCATAAAAATCAAATTCTTCCGGCAAGTTAAATTTCATGCGCTGAGTGCCCCAGTTAAATTCAAGTTCGCAGGCGCGTAACGCGATGGCGTCCGGCAGATAGTTCATTTTTGCGCCATAGAGGGTATCTCCCAGAATCGGCGAGTTCAGATTTGCAAGCTGGGAACGGATCTGATGCGTGCGGCCGGTCAGCAGATTTATTTTAACCCAGCTTAACGTCGGTGAATTTTTTTCTTGGTTTACTATTTCGAGTTCACAAAACGCCCAGCCTTCAACAAAGCTTGCCGAAATTTTTTTCGGAGCACGCGGAGAAGGTTCCATATAGTGAATGAGCCGATCAGGCAAAGGTGCCGAATTTTCAACAAGGGCCACGTATTTCTTTTCGATGTTGCGGGCTTGAAGCTGAACATTGAAACTTTTAACAAATTCGGTATTTTTTCCGTAAACGATTAATCCTGACGTTAAGGTATCAAGACGGTGTGTAATTAAGAGAGGCCGATTAAGTGCCAGACTTGTCTGGGTGAGAGAATTTTCAATAGTGTTGTCTACGGACGGGTGGCTTGGCAAACCTGAAGGCTTATTAATAACGACAAAGTCAGAATTTTCGTACACGATCAGCGAAGTCCAATCGAGATTGGTGTTGTATCTTCGGGGCTTGCTATGCACGCGGAACAATTTATTTTCGCTAATGGGCACGTCAAGCAGCTGTCGCTGGTTGCCAATGTAGATCGCACCTAATTTGAGCAATAACTCAGTATCTGTCGAACGGAGCTCTAGCGCATCAAACAGTATTTCACTTATCAATCCGGCTTTTTGGTTATAAAAATGCTTTACGCCGTATTCAAAACCCTGCGAACTTACGAGTGAAGTGGTAGTTTGAGACATACTTTGGCATAGCACAGTGTATCGACTGAGTTCAAGAGCTTAACAAATGATCCAAAGATGCCCATGATAGTCGGATGAATGATTCTTTGATTCATTGTTTGTGGAACAGTAAAGACAGTCTGGTCTGTCTTGTGCCTTATGCTTATGAACCGATGTGGGTTTATGCTTTTACGGTCATTATGATGCTGCTGTCAGCAGTAGGGCTGCCGCTGCCTGAAGAAGCTACGCTCGTGAGCGTTGGTTTACTGGCTTACATGGGGGCACATCCGGGCAAGTATCCGCCGCCATTTCCGAATGCCCCCCACGTTGATGCCGAAACCGCGGCCCTGGTTGCCTTTTTTGCTGTTTTTTTCTCGGATTTTTTAATTTATTGTATCGGCCGCTTTTACGGGCGGAAAATCTTCGACTGGAAACCCATTCGAAAAATATTGTCTGAATCCAACCGGATTAAAATTGAAGAGTGGACGCAAAAGTACGGCGCTTACGCCTGCGGAATTTTCAGATTTACGCCAGGCCTCAGGTTTCCAGGGCATTTAGCCTGCGGGATGCTGAAGTTTCCGGCTTGGAAATTTTGTTTGATTGATGGAATTGCAGCGGCGGTTTCAGTACCCACGCAGATTTTGTTACTGGCTTATTATGGAGATTATATTCTGAAGTTTCTTAAGCAATTCAAAATAGGTGTCTTAGGCGTGATCGCGATTCTTGCCATTTTTATTATTTACAAGAAATACTTTGCTAAGAAGGCCGCAGCTTAAGCCGCCGACCTTTCCTTAAAGAGTTCACTTTCAGTTACCGCAAAACACAGGTTAAGCGTTGAGGATTTTTTGGATTTTGCATTTGCAGATTCAGGCCAGAATATTTTTTCGTAACCTTCCAGCACGCCAAACAGCTCTTCACGCACTTTAAACAAAAGTCCGCTTT
>JANOJH010000607.1:0-2722 GCA_031408135.1 Bdellovibrio sp.
CCATACTTTTCCAGACCTCGTCGTAATAGTCGGAACGATTGGTACACAAAGCAGTACCTACACACGTGTTGGTAATTTTGAAAAGACTTCGCGCAATTGAAACTTCACGGAAATGGCCCTCTCCCGGATTTGCGCCCGAATCAACTCTGTCAAAATAGTAAGTGCCACTTGCGGTAGTAAAGCTTTCGGGATTGTTGCCGGCCTTGGTCAAATTCAGAAGTATGAGTTCGCTGGCCGAGTTGGTTACTCCATCGCGATAGCCTGAAGTGTCGAGGTAATAAACCCAGCCAGATGCACCTAGGTTGCTAGCCAAGGCCGGGTCGGGATTAATCGAGGCTAACTTATTTCGAATGATATGCGCCCCCATGTAGTTACCCCAGCCTTCAGACCAAGCTAAGCGCGGATCAATTCTGAACAAGCCATTATGGGTTCCGCCGGGAGAATCCATTTTTCCACAGACATCTTCAATTCGGTGGCTGATTTCGTGAATGATAACCGCATCGTCAAAATGATCGGTATCTACGGAAGTAACGTTTCCGAGTCTGCCGCCGTTTATGTAGAGTTCATCGTAGCCACGCAGGTAAAATGAAATGTTCGGAACCGAGGCGGAATCAGCAGGATCACCATCGGGATAAATATACTGACCGGGATTGAAACCGGCCTGCCAGAAAACTTGTAACTTCGGACTCAAGCAAGAAATATTTACCGTGCCTGTATTCAGCGCCAGATATTCATAAGTTGAAACCAGATTATTATAAATGTTGAAGGCACCGCCTTGAACGGCACTGGAGGTTTCGCTCTCTCGTGCGTAGGCTGTAACAGAAGTTGAGCCATTTGAAGCAATTGCTGCCGTAACTGAGTGTAACTCATTGAAACAGGTTTCTTTTTTGACTGAAGCGTAAAGCTTAAATGCAGGCTTCGGAGGCACAGATGACACATCCATTGAGTGATTGCTCCGTGAAAGAACTTCGACTGTATAGGGACCACCCGAACTGGGAATTTGCAGGTCTGAAGTTCCGTCGACGGCTTTCAGAGCGCCGACTGAATTCGTGGCACCGCATTGTACAATTGCACTGGCTGCATTCAGAACCCTGACCTCCGCAAATTTTATCGGTAAAGGGGTTGGTATGGGTGCGCCGATAATATACTGGTTTAAATATTTGGTGGTTGTCCGTTTATAAAACTGTGCCGTACCTGCAACAACCACCGGAGATGTACCCGGAGCAATAGTTGCGCTGCATTCGCTAATTTCTGCTGTTGTAACAGGGCAGGACGGATTAACCGGTGCTGAAGGCGCATTACCCGACTGGCTGCAACCTGAAATTAGAATCGTTAATATGATGTAACCGAAAAGTTTCTTCAATAGACTTCCTCTATTTATCAGCTTTTATTTTTTCAACGTTTTGAACAATGTTTTCAAAAGTATTTTCCAGATCGGAAGCAATTAACCCATCGGCAAAAATATTTTTGCCGTTCTTAATACCCGAAATTTCAAAGCCGACCTGGTGATTGGTTTCTTTGCTGAAGCCCGTAACAGTGATAGTTAGTTTTTTGGATTCGTTACCGATTAACCCATTTACTTGCCCGCTCAACGCGCCGTCAACGAGCATAACATCCTGGCCGAGTTTCCACCGGAAATGCAATTGATCACTAAAATCAAACGGAAGTTTGAATTCCGCATAAATTTCAACTTTTTCAGAATTAGTACTGGCGTTGTCTGCGTTCAATTTCAGTTGGATTGCACGGTCAACATGACCTTTGGCAGAAAACTTCGATTGTAAAAACTGAGCGCGTGGCGGCTGACTCTTGCCTGTATTTTGAAAATAAAAAAATGATGAAATTGCAGATGTTAAAATAACCGAGCCGATAATTCCTTTTTTTATGGACATAAATTTGCTCCGGTCTGATTTTTTATTGAATACGTGTATTCAGTTAAGGGGCTTGTAGAAATGTTTGCCGTGTACGCCCGGATATTAAGTAAATAGCGTTTGGTCCGATCAAGTAATTGAAGATCGCGAATAACTTTTGTTGTTAAAAGTCCGGATCTTCGGTCGCTTTTTACAACTGTTGAATTTGTTCCGCGACTGGCCTGATAACTTACCTTGCAACTGCCGTCGCTGTTAAAAGTCGGACAGTAGTAGTCGCCGTTAAATTCGTAGCCTTCTTCAAAAAGCAGAATATCGAATTCAGTAGCGGTGCCCCCCGAGATTGGTGCGCTGCCGAAAACCACCTGAATTTCGTTTAGACCGGTTAGAACGCTGAAATCGACCGTATAGAAATGATTTGAATAGCGCTGGTCGGAGTTGGAGCCGGTTAGCACGGGATCGTCAAATCTTGGCTGGATATTAAAGCTTCTAGCGCTGCAGGCGCCTCCGATATCTGTTTTCAGGTACGTGCCGTAGGGAACCCATTTATTCACGCTTCCCGAAGTAAATATACCATCTGAAAACAGGTGCAAAGCCTCAGACGTTGAAGATTGATTGAAATCTTTCTTGTCCGAATCCCAAGTAACCTGCTCTTTCAGAAGTTGCATAAAGTCGGCCGAACTTTTGAAAGTATAAACTGACTGACCTATTCCGGTAAGTTTGTTCATGCTGCTCCACATGGATTCAAATGAAACCGGAGCTACGATTGCGGTAATGCACTTGCCGCCGCAAACATTCGAAAGTTTGAAAAGCCCCCGGGTGATGGCGCCTTCGCGGAAATGGCCTTCGCCGGGATA
>JANOJH010000680.1:0-1964 GCA_031408135.1 Bdellovibrio sp.
CAGAAGTTGATGCTGGTAAAATTGGCTTATGGGGTGGATCTTATGGTGGTTACCTAACCGCGATGGGTTTAGCCAGGAATCCTGAAATTTTTAAGGCGGGCGTGGATGTACATGGTCTTCATGACTGGTCAATTGATGCTCAAGATCCTACCAATAGTTGGGGTCTAAAGAAAGACGATGCAGACCTGGCTTATAAGTCATCACCTGTTTCTGATTTATCGAAATGGACCGCTCCAGTTTTGTTTGTTCATGGCGATGACGATCGTAATGTAGATTTTCAGCAAACAACAGATCTGGTGGAAAAACTTCGCGATAAAAATGTGCCAGTTGAATTGTTAGTGTTACCCGATGAGGTGCATGGATTTCTTCGCTATGAAAGTTGGACGAAAATCTTTAATGGAGCAAAAGATTTTTTCGATCGTAAGTTAAAGAATTGATGGGAAGCATTAGGCGAAAGAAAACCATTTGTTAAGATAATTCTATCTCGTGATAATTTGTAAGCAGGACAGTCCATGATTGTTGTGCTATAGCTAAACACTATAATTATTGCGAATAAGTACAGGTTAATTCTATAATCACTTAAAGGCAGTCTAATGACAAAAATTAAAGTAAGAAACCGGATTAGATTGTCATTTAATATTTTTGGTTTAGCGCTTATCGCAATAGTCACATTTCAATGTGCCCAGGATTCACCACCATTGAAAATCAAAAAGAGCTCTCATATTATTTTAGTGGGAAATAATCTTTGTTCAAGGATGATGAACTTCGGTTATTTCGAGACTGAGTTGCAAACTCGCTATCCGGATAGTTTGCTTTACATCCGCAACATGTGTGATGGTGGCGACACACCAGGATTCAGGCCGCACGCTAGCAGACAAAAACCGTGGGCATTTCCGGGCGCAGAAAAATTCCAAACTGAACTTGCAAAATATTCTAATAGCGAAGGTCATTTTGAAACACCCGACCAATGGATTACACGGCATAAAGCAGATATTATCCTGGCATTTTTTGGATACAATGAATCATTTCAGGGTGAAGCCGGGCTCGAAAACTACAAAGCAGAACTTGATGCGTTTATTAAACATACGCTAAAGCAAAACTATAACGGAGACTCGTCAACACAATTAGCAATCGTTTCTCCCATAGCCTTTCAGGATCTTTCTGAACAATATGATCTTCCCAATGGAAAAAAAGAAAATGCTGATCTCTCCTTGTATGTGGAGGCGATGAAAGAAATCGCAATCACGAACAAAGTACACTTTCTGGATGCATTTACCCCAACAAAAAAATGGTTTAGAAGGGATGAACAACTTACAATTGATGGTTCACAACTTAACGATGCTGGTTATGCAAGGTTTTCAACACTACTGGCTGATAAGATTTTTGGAAAAGCCGATGCTATCGCTAAAGATCATCGTTCACTTGTTCGCGAAGCAGTGTTAGAAAAAAACTGGATGTGGCACAATGATTTTAAAATCCCAAATGGCGTTCACGTATATGGTCGCAGGTATAATCCCTTTGGACCCGAAAACTATCCTGCCGAAATAGCTAAGATTCGGGAAATGACCGCCATACGGGATCAGGCTATTTGGTTGGCGGCAAAAGGTGAAAAAATGGACATATCCGCATCTGATCAAAAGACAGCAACACTTCCACCTGTAGAAACAAATTATAATCCTGAGAAAAACGGCAGTCTGGAATATTTATATGGACAAGACGCTATCGACAAATTAACAATGGCGCCCGGTTATAAAATTGAGCTCTTCGCTTCTGAAAAAGAATTTGCCGACTTGGCAAAGCCATCTCAAATCGCTTTCGATAACAAAGGACGATTATGGATTGCAACCATGCCAAGTTACCCGCACTACAAGCCAGGCGACAAAAGACCTAACGATAAACTCATCATATTGGAAGACACTGATGCTGATGGCAAAGCCGACAAGCAAATAATTTTTGCTGAAGGT
>JANOJH010000692.1:0-19446 GCA_031408135.1 Bdellovibrio sp.
CACCGCGATCTTTAGACAGCTGGGCATGCAGCACCACCTGAAAAAGCACATCACCCAGTTCTTCGCAGATATGCCGGTCGTCGCCGCTTTCGATGGCCTCAACCATTTCATGCACTTCTTCAATCGCGTAAGGGGTAAGTGTGGCGTGTGTTTGCTCTTTATCCCACGGGCAGCCATCGGGGCCGCGCAGATCGCGGATGACCTGTAGCAGAGCTTCAAAACTGTTGAGTGTTTCAGGCGGTTGGGGCATATTCAGATTGTTGCATGAAAGTAATTAGAGTCAATAACACAAAAAAATAGGAGAGCTTTTTTATCTCTGAAAATTAAATCCTCTGAGCCTAAAACTCAAAGGATTAAATAAAGAACCTTTCAGGAAGATAAATAATTAAGAATATTATCCCTCGGGCAGGTCGTGTAACTAATCGCAAAACTATTTGGATCATAAATCACACTCGTCGGATAAATCGCGATATCACTGAGTCCGGTAGGGCAGAACGCTTGATTCAAACCGATCTTTTGTTGAATTTTATCAGACTTGCCACCAACTTTAGTCCAGCCAGCCCCTTAACCCTCTCCGAATCGCAGTCTTAAATTGCACAAAATAAAGCAATTCCCTAAACCAGCCGATATCTAATTATGTTTTTACAAAACCTGATAGGTCACAAAACCAGTGAGGACTTCTTATTTCAAAGACTGTTATTTGAAGTTGAGGCTAGATATGATCATTATACCTCAAAATATCTGCAATTGATTTTAGAAAAACATAATAATGGGCAAATAGAAGTCGTAGAGATTATAAAATCTACCGGTGAGGCGGAGTTTGATTCTAACATTAAAAAATTTCTCAAAAAAAAAGATTGGGTAAATATTTCTCCTTACAGTGAGGGTTTGATACTAAGTCTATGCAGAAAAAATTTATCCACAAAGAGTGTTCTTATTTCTACTAAAACTCCGACCATGATTCTTGAAGGCAGTTTCGCTGACCCAGATATTTCATATCCTGAATTGACTGCAGAAGAGATCAAACAAGGCATCTACGAACTTTGTGGAATCATGGAAGATCATATTGAGAATCCATTAAAACCTAAAAAAGCCATGTAGCTGAAAAAGCGTATTCAATAAAGCATGTGGTTCTTTGCTTTTAATTGAGTCATTAATTAATTTCCAACCCCATGAGTCCTCTGGCAAATGATTAAGCTCATTTTTTAACAATAATATTTTTTTTTCGTGATCTGCATAATCGTGCATCCAGAGCTCATTGTTTAAAAAAGTAAAATATAGTCTGATTTGATTGCGAGGTCTTTCGATTTTATATGAAAGTGCAATAATTGAACTTATTTAAGGAGATGTGCCGGCATCAAGAATCGGAGCGCAATTCAAAGGCGGAGTATGGGCCACTCGTTCCAGGCCGAAGCACTGCTGGCCTCTGCTTTTGGTTATTTTTTCGCGCCCCCGCTGGCTGCGGAAATTCACGAGGGAGTTCCGACTTTAGTCCGGCCAGTCCTTTATTACTCCGCCTTTTGAGCCGATAAAGAAATATGAATTTCGAAAATCTAGCGGGCAAAATATTTCAGGAAAACGAATTATACGAATTATTGTTATTCGAACTTGAAGAAAAATTTGAACAGTATTTTTCTAAATTTATTCATTTTTATTTTACTCGAACTGTTGATGGAAAAATTAAGATTACGGAAATTGTACATTTTAAAAATTCAGAAGAAATGAATAAAAAAAGTCGTGAAATTATCGAAAAAAGAGAATGGTTTGAAATCGATGAAAATCATAACCACCTTAACTTGATACTCTGTCGTTTTGACAGAACTGGCTTTGCCTCGTCTATCTGGAAAGATTCAACCCGCACCCAAGAGTGGGCCCGTGGTTGGGCAGATGAGGGGCCTGATCTTGGTCCGATGACACCTGATGAAATTCGGCAAGCTGTTTACGAACTCAGTGGCTACTTTAAAGATCAACAAGAGCTACAAAAATCAAAATCTAAAAAAGCCGTTTAATTGAAATTCTTCGATCAAAAAGCCTGCCGGTGAAGCGTGATTTAAAGATTCTCTTACCAGGCGATGGGCGTTTGCAGTCAGTCCATGTGAAATATCCTCATCATTCATGTTTCGCGACAGAGCAACTGAATTTTTATGATCATCATAGTCGTGCATAAGCAGCTCATTGTCTTTCTCACTAAAATACAGTTTTACAAACTCTCGGTTCCGTTCAATTTTATATGTCCGGATTAATAGGTCTTTGAGTTCCGAAAAACCGGATACCAGTTCTCGCTGTTGCATTTAAACTCCGTTCAATTAAGTAGAATTTAAAATTGCAAAAATTGAACTTGTTTAAGGAATGAGAAACCTAGCCGCAAAAATTAGGCAAAAATAATCAGCCTCGCATAAGATAAGTCGATCAGCTTAAGTGAGCCGACGTTTTTTTTGGGGCTATCATTCATGTATATTGCTAATAACCTGAATCTTTGCCGTAAAACTGTTGAGTGTTTCAGGCGGTTGGGGCATATTCAGATTGTTGCATGAAAGTAATTATAGTCAATAGTCCGAAAAATAATATAAGCCCGCAGAAATTGCAGATTCTCGTTAACAGAATCTGCCGCTATTTTTTAGCGCAGAAAATACGAAATAAAATTCTACTCACCCAAAAAAAAGAACTCACGCTGGTTTTTCTGAAACTCAGTGAAATGAAAAACATCAACCGGCAATTCAGGAAAAAAAACAAACCCACTGACATCTTAAGTTTTCAGAGCGCAGATCCGAATTCGCTCGGCGAGTTGCTTTTGTGCACCGACGTGCTGAAAGAGCAAGCCGTTCGCCACGGGCATCCGTTCAATGACGAAGTCACGTATATGCTGATTCACGGTCTCTTGCATCTGCTCGGCTACGACCACGAAGCCTCACCGAATGAAGAAAAGCTCATGTTCCGCCTGCAGGACAAATGCTTTAACGACCTGCTCGTTTGAATAATTCGCGTTCCTATGCCCAAAGTATCTGCCAGTCAGAGGTTGATAAACCCCTGAGCCTTTTTTTCTGATACTTAATTGCGCCTAAAGCTTCTTTTTCATTAAGTTGAATATAATTTCTGATAGTTTTATAGGATTTCCATCCCCTCACCACTCTTGAGAAAGGCCGGTACTTCCAAAGCCTGGGGGTATCGGTCACGTTAGCTAACAAGCCCGCATATTCAAATCTTTGGGCAATTTGGCCGGCCACGACTCTAAAAAAATGGTGATAGTGCTTACGTCTCGAGGTGCGAATGAGCAAGTGAATGTGATCATTTTGCACAGAGAGCTGCTCGATCTTAACCGCAAAGTGTTTGGAGAATTTTTCAATTATTTCAAGTATCAGTTTAAAATTCTGAGGTGAACGAAGGCTTTTATGACGTAATTGATGTGACGCCACCTTAAAAACTGTATGCAATGGCTCTTTGCTTGAAAGTGGCCGCGGGCCCCGCCCTTTCTTTTTTTTACGTAATTCTCCGCCGTAAGAAAGAGTTAGCACTCCGCCGGAGATAAAGAAGGAGCGTTGTTTATTGGAACTGTTGCGGCGATGACCGATACCCATACCGATTACATACAGCAAAAAACAGGGCGGTCTGTTTGCGTTGTATGATCTGACACGAGTGACCTTATGTCCGTTGGCCGTCCGGCCGAGAGTTTGCGGCGTGAATTATGTTTTAAACTCGCGCTTTGATCAAGAGCTTGTTAAAAGCCGATTCGCAAGAGTAGCCATCGAACGCTTCATGCGATTCAAAAGAGCTAGTCTAGTTACAGAAATCGGGTAATTTCATTTAAAATAAAGACAGCATAAAAAGGATTTAATCAGGACTGTGTTGGTTTAATGGGGCTTAGGTATTTACACAATTACGTTCATAAATATCACCTGTATATAGATGATCTTGTCGTAAAAAAAGACATCAGGTCGCAAGGGGGGGGTGCCATTCTGCTTGAATTCGCCGAAGATCTGGCAAAAGCGAAATCCTGCACCGGGCTGCGGCTTTGCACCGGCATTGATAACAAAGAAGGCATCCGTTTTTACGAGCGGGAAAACAGGTCGGCAAGAACTCTTGCATATAAAAAGAAGATTTAAAAACTCAAGCTTACAATAAATTCGGTTTTCCGTTACAATCCTTGCATTAAACAAGAGGTTACTAATGATCGTTCAAGACCACATTTTAAGAAAAACCCTCGATGCCGCACTTTCAACCGGGGCTGATTTTGCCGAAGTTTTTTTAGAGAATACGTATTCCTCAACATTAAGTCTGCTGAGTTCCCAGCCCCAAAAGGCCATTGTGGGCGAACTCTACGGCGCGGGTATCCGGTTATTTTTTGATCATGAAATAATTTACGTTACGACAAATGATCTCAGCGAGGAAGGCTTGGTGCGATCCGCCCTGAAAGCGGCTCGCAGCCATACCGGCACGCCGAACACGGCGGCTGCGGTCTTTGCGCAGCAGCCATTTGATCAGCTCCATACCTACGGTGAAAAGCCCTGGGAAAGTGACCGCCTTAAAAAATTCGCCTGGCTGAAAGCCATGAATGAGCACGCCCGGCACCGAAGTATGTCGGTTGTTCAGGTTGAGGCCACTTTGTATGAAAAATTTCAGAAAGTGCAGATCGCAAATTCTGCAGGGGTCAACAAATACGACGAAAGAATTTACAGCCGCACAGCGCTTGAAGTTACAGCCGAGGAGAACGGTGTTAAAGAAAGTTTTTCGGACCGGCACGGGTTCCTCACTTCTGCCGATTTTGTAGAGGGCATGGATTTGCAGAAATTTTCTTTTGCGGTCACCGACCGGGCCGTCGAGTTAACCGCTGCACAATTTGCTCCGGCGGGAGAAATGCCGGTCGTCATTGATTCCGGTTTCGGCGGGGTTATTTTTCATGAAGCTTGCGGGCACGGCCTCGAGACCACATCGGTAGCGAAAGGTGCTTCCGTTTTTGCCGGTAAACTCGGTCAGAAGGTTGCCGCCGATTGCGTTACCGCCGTCGACGACGGCACAATCAAAAACGAATGGGGTTCTATCCACATCGATGACGAAGGCCGACCAACCGAAAAAACGACGCTGATCGAAAATGGAATTCTAAAATCTTATATCGTCGATGAAATGGGCTCGCGGCAGACCGGCTACAAACCAACCGGAAGCGGCAGGCGCGAATCTTATAAATACGCCCCAGCCAGCCGGATGCGAAACACCTTTATCGCACCTGGCAACGACACCTTCGCTGATATGATTAAGGATATCGACTACGGCTTATACGCAAAAACTATGGGCGGCGGGTCGGTTAACCCCGGTACTGGCGAATACAATTTTGCTGCCCGCGAAGCCTATGTCATTAGAAAAGGCCGCGTTGAAGAGTTAGTGAAAGGGGCCACCTTAATTGGTAAAGGCATCGATACCCTCGGAAAAATCACAAAAGTTTCCAATGAGTTGAGATTAGCAACCGGAATGTGCGGTTCGGTTAGCGGCTCAATTCCTACGACCGTCGGGCAGCCTCAGATACTTGTTTCAAGCCTGCTCGTCGGCGGAAGAGGAAATTAATATGGATTCAATAAAACTTTCGTTTGAGGATATTTCCGAACGTGCAAAAAAAAACAATCTGTTTGTTGAGCTTTTAGTGCGTGGATCGGAAAGTCTTAATCTCGGTTACCAGAAGCAAAAACTCGAAACTTATGAAGCCTGTGATAACAAAATAGCGGGATTCCGGTTAATAAAAAACGGGCATCAGGCTTATTCCTACACTGAAAATCTGTCGACTCCCGGTTTTGAAAAAGCCTATAATGAGGCGCTGGCTAATCTCGAACTGCTCAGCAGCGCCGGTGCCCCGCGCGGGTTAATTCCCGTGCCGGCATCAAAGAACAAATTGCATAAAATGCTGCCGGTCGAAAACGTCGATGTTGAAAAATTAAAGTTAAAGGCAAAAGCTCTTGAAAGTAAATCTTTGGCTACTGATACGCGCATATCAGTGGTGCCCTACAGCGGAATCAGCGATACCAAGACCCAAACCCGGATATTGAATTCGAGCGGCCTTGACGTGAATTTCGAACAACAGCATTTTTCGGCGTACAGTTATCCCCTCGCAAAAGAAGGCGAAGTTTCAAAAATGTCGGGTTACGGCCTGGTCCTGCGAAATTTTGCCGAGTTAGATGCTGACGAAATCGCGGTCGAAGCGGCAAAACGTACTTTGCGCCTGTTGCCAGCGAAAAAACTGACCACCGGTAAATATCCGGTGGTCATCGATAAAGAAGTGGCGGCGAGCTTCTTTGCTTTGCTGAAAAATTATTTTTCGGCTAAAGCCGTCGACGAAAATAAATCCGTACTTAAGGATAAACTCGAAACCCCAATTGGCGCGGCTCACATCACTGTGACCGACGATCCGACTTATCTCTCGGGCTCGGCTTATCATCCGTTCGACGCCGAAGGTGAAATGGCCGGAAAAACCGTATTAATTGAAAAAGGGATTCTGAAAAATTATTTAACCAATCTGGAATACGCGCAGAAAATGCGTTTACCCCACACAGCCAGTGCCGCAAGGTCGCCCACTTCCGAAATGAATATAGCGTGCAGTAATCTTATTTTTGAAAAAGGAAACAAATCGCTAAGCGAGCTTCTGAAAATTCATGACCAGGTTATTTATGTCACTGAACTTAGCGGGTTTCACAGCGGATTTAACAGCTCGACCGGAGATTTTTCCCTGCCAGGGCAGGGATTTTCTTACGTAAACGGACAAATGCTTCATCCGGTGGATCAGTTCGTCGTTTCTGGAAATATCCTTACAGTTCTTCAGACTATTGAAGAGCTTGGAAATGAATACAATCCGCCGGGAAGTGCGGTTATCATTCCAGATTTGCTTGTTTCCGAATTGTTTTTTGCCGGTGAGGCCTGAGTTATTAAAGAATATCTAAGATGCTTTCTTTAATAACTCTTCATTAATTACAGTCTGATAACCGATTTTTCTTTTTTTAGCCTCTTTTTTAGCCCACTTTAAAATTTTGGGATCGAGCTTGATACTGATGGCTTTGTATTTAAGTTCGGGTTTTTTGGGTGGGCGCCCCAGCTTTATTCCTAATTTTTCCTCTATTGCCTTTTTATACATGGCCCTTTCTTTAGGAGTAATGCGACGTGCGTTTTCGAAATTAAACTCTCTTATTTTTTTCATACTGTTTCCTTTCGTTCTTTGTGGCCCTTCTTGCGGAAATCACTCTATTTCTGAAAGGGGCAAGTCGTATGGTGTAAACCACGTATAATAATCCGGATTCGGTTTCACCTAAAGCATATTCCCGGTCTTCCGAGTGTGAATGCTTCAGGTCTATTTCAATATGGCAGTTCCAATCATAGAACACCAAGATTGCTTCTTCAAACGAAATTCCATGCTTCTTGAAATTGGCAATATTTTTTATCGTATCCCACTCAAAAAAGGCCGTATTTTCAGTATATATCATAAATAGTCCTTGGCAGTAAACATGTTTTGCAAGAGTTATGGATGTCTCATTTGGATTTTGATAGCTTAACGGGTTCGTTTTACGGACGCTTTTTTACGGGCGTTTCGTGCAGTTAGTATCGGTTTCGTATTTTGAGATTTTTGCTTTCGCCTTTTGCCAACAGAAAAAGTACCGCCATGTTCTTTTTTGGAATTGAATTCGGAAATGAACTGGAGCTGTTTCATGCTTCAGCAATCGTGCAAAGATCGTCTCAAGGGGCGGTGCCTTTAAAATGCAAAAGAAAAATCGCGTTCCGCCTATCGGATCCCCAAGGTATCAACAGCGCGCAACTCAAAATGCACAGAAAAGAGTTGCAAGCTTCAACCGCATATAAACGAAGGCTACTCAAAGGAATTGCAAACGCCTGCAGGCCCACCGCGGCTGCAGGTCATGTCAAAAATCTTAAAAATCGAATATAAAGTTTGACGGATATTGTTTCTTTGCAGAGACTGTCAAATATGTCACTCGTCGCAGAATTGTCCGAAGTTAAAAAAGAAATCAACGAGCTCGAAAAATTTTCGGCAGAGCTTCGGGGGTACCTTTGACCTCGATCGTAAAAAGAAACGCCTCACCGAACTAGCATTAGCATCTGAAAACCCCGACATCTGGGGTAAGCCTCAGGAAATGCAAAAATTAAACAAAGAAAAAAGTATTCTCGAAAAATCAGTCAATGAATGGACAGGCTTTAACGGCAAACTCGAAGACGCCAAAGTTCTGCTCGAGATGGCAGTTGAAGGGCAAGACGAAGCCACCTTTAAAGAGGTCAAATCCGAAATAACTGAAATAAAAAAAATCGGCGAAACGCTCGAACTTAAACGCGTTCTCAGCGGTGAACTCGATGCCAACAGTGCTTACCTTTCGATTAATTCAGGCGCCGGCGGTACCGAAAGCTGCGATTGGGCCGAAATGCTATTGCGTATGTACACGCGCTACGCCGAAATGCACGGCTACAAATGTGAAATCATCGATATGACCGAAGGCGAGGGCGCCGGAATTAAATCCTGCACGCTTTTAATCTCGGGTGAGTACGCCTACGGTTATCTGAAGTCTGAATCGGGCGTGCATCGCCTAGTACGGATTTCACCTTTTGACTCAAACGCCAGAAGACATACCTCTTTTGCATCGGTTTTTGTATGGGCCGAAGTGGATGATGATATTAATATTGAAGTAAAGCCTGATGACATCGTGGTTGAAACCTACCGCTCAAGCGGGGCGGGTGGGCAGCATGTGAATAAGACTGATTCGGCCGTGCGTATGCGCCATTTGCCTTCGGGTATTGTGGTATCTTCGCAAACGCAGCGTTCACAGATTCAGAATCGCGATAAAGCCATGAAAATGCTGAAGGCGGCTTTGTACGAAAAAGAAGTTGAACGTAAAAATAAAGAAAAAGATGAATTGAACTCCACTAAAAAAGCCAACGAATGGGGTTCGCAGATCAGATCTTACGTTATGCATCCATATCAGATGGTCAAAGATCACCGTACGGCTTTTGTTACGAATCAGGTGAATAATGTGATGAACGGCGAGTTGGATGAATTCATCATGGCTTATCTGAAAGCCCAACTTGCCGGAACCCTCGGGCAAATTGCGGACGGAGACGATATCGAATGAGATTAAATTTCTGGCTGGCTTACCGCATGCTTTTTTCCAAACAGGTTTTATTCGGCGGATCTGCGCCCTTGTCATTTTTAGGGCTGATTCTCGGCGTTGCGGCCCTTGTGGCTTCGATGGCCGTGATGAGCGGTTACGTCGAAACCCTAAAAACCGCTATGACGGATATCACCGGCGATTTGCAAGTCGTTAAACATGGAAAATTAGTTGAAAACTGGGAGTCTTTTTCAAAAACCCTACGGGAAAAAGAGCCCCGCATCGCTTCAATGATGCGGTTCGGATACGCACAGGCCGTTTTGGCGCGCAAAGGGCAGGTTTCTGAGGTGCTGTTTCAGGGAATCGAAGAAAATGAATTTAAAAATGTTCTGCATATTGAAAAACGCATAAAATCTGGCCAGCTTGCGCTGGGTGCCGATCAGGTGGCCATCGGTTCGGGTCTTGCAAAAAAATACAGTGTTAATGTCGGTGAAAAAATATACTTGGTGGTGCCGCTGGCAACGCCGTTCGGTTCTTCAGGTTTTAAGCGCCAGTCGAAAGAATTTACCGTAACCGGAATTATCGATTTCGGAAAAAACGACTGGAATCAACGCCTAGTCCTTGGCGACCTGAAATCGCTCCAGCAACTGACTGAAATCGGAGACCGCTTTACCGGTGCGTTTATTAAACTGCGCGATCGCGATTCGGCAAGTGAAGCCGGATTGAATCTTTCAGAACATCTGGGCCCGGGTTTTTCGGTCATGACCTGGTACGACGTCAACCGTAATATTTTTGAAGCCGTGGTGATCGAGCGCGCTGTTATATTTTTCGTGGTGCTGTTGATTGTGATTGTGGCGGCCTTCAACATATCAAGCACGCTCTATGTTTTTATCCGGCAGAAATATTCCGACATTGCCATTTTAAAAACTTTGGGGCTTAGTCAGCGGAAAATCCGCATGATTTTTCTGAGTCAGGGCATTATTGTCGGTACGCTCGGAACGGTGATTGGAATTGTGCTCGGCTATGCACTTTGTTTCGGTTTTATGTACCTACAGGAACATTACGCGCTGATTTCGGGTTCGGTTTACAAAATTGATAAAATCCTCACAGAAGTTCGTCTGGTGGATCTTTTAGTTATCTGTGTTTCAACTCAGGTGATCTGTTTGATCGCAACTTATTTTCCGGCGTTCAAGGGAAGTCAGCTTGAGGTTGTTGAGGGGTTAAAAAATGGATAGTAGTACCTTTAGTTTGAAAAAAAACATCATTGATGTGCAGAACATCACGAAGAAATACCGCACCGGCACGACCGAACTTGAAGTTCTGAAAGGAATCAGTTTCAGTATCCAACAGGGTGAAGCCGTCTGTCTATTGGGCGCTTCGGGCGCGGGCAAATCCACATTATTGCAGATTCTTGGCACATTGGATCGGCCGACCGAAGGCAAAGTTTTCTACAAAGGCGAAGATGTCTTTTCGATGAATGATGAAACTCTGGCGCAGTTCCGGAATCAGAAAATGGGCTTTGTATTTCAGTTTCATCATTTAATTCAGGAAATGAACGCGCTTGAAAACATCATGCTGCCCGCCCTTATAGCAGGCGACGACCCCGAAGAGTCGAAAGCTGAGGCCCTAAAGTGGCTGGAGTTTATGGGTTTGCAGGATCGAAGTGAACACTTTCCCCATCAATTGAGCGGCGGAGAGTTGCAGAGAGTTGCTATTGCCCGTGCTTTAATCAAAAAACCCGAGGTTTTGTTTGCAGATGAACCGACCGGAAATCTGGATTCGGAAAATTCGCTTAAGATACAGGAGTTATTTTTTCAGCTTAGAAACAAGCTTGGATTGACTCTTGTTGTAGTCACTCACGACATGGCTTTCTCAAGTAAATTTCCTCGTGTCTTTAAAGTCAAAGATGGACGATTTGCGTAATATCTAGGGGAATATTCATGGTGCTTTGACAACGCGTTGGAGTCTCGTTAGCCTCTTTGGTCATGCACATTAAGTTATTAAAAAAATTAGGTTTTTTCATTTTTCTCAGCTCGTTGATTCAGTTCAGCGCCTATGAGGCTTCAGCTGCAAAAAAGATTGCAAAAACCCCGGCTAAAAAAACAGTTTCCGAAAAAATTCCCACGTCTATCATTAAGTCTATCGACATAACCGGCCAGAAAAAAATCGAAAAAGAAGCCATCATCATCCGGCTAACGACAAAAATCGGCGATGTGTTTTCTGAAAAAAATGTGGCCGATGACATTAAGAATATTTTTAAGATGGGTTTCTTCACCGAAATCGAAGTTACGCGTGATTCCGTCGCCGGCGGGCTTGCGCTTGAATACCGCGTGGTTGAAAAGCCGGCCGTAGCGGAAATTGTTTTTGAAGGAAATTCAGATGTCAAAACCGAAGACCTCGAGGCTCAGATCACCGTTAAGCCATTTGAAATTCTGAATTACACCAAGCTTAAAGAGTCGGTAACCAAGCTTGAAAAATATTACGAGGAAAAAGGTTTTTATCTCGTCAAGATCGAGGCCACCACCGAGAATATCGTAGTCGGCGAAACCGTTAAGCTTAAGTTCAACATCACTGAAAGTGATAAAGTCAAAGTTAAGAAGATTACTTTCATCGGCAATAACAAATTGAAAGACTCCTATCTCAAACCGAAAATGATGATTCAGGAAGCTGGTTTTTTTACGGCACTCAGCAGTTCCGGCGCATTTAAGCAGGAAGCTTTTGATCGGGATATCGCGGCGCTCAAATTTCTTTACTGGAATCTCGGTTATATTCAGGTGAAGATCGACCGCCCGCTCATTACCGTTACCGCGGATAAAAAATCAATTTACGTTACATACCATATCAGCGAAGGCGAGCAGTACTCTATCGGTGATGTGGATTTTTCCGGAGATTTGCTCTTTGATAAATCTGAGTTGCTTGAAACCACTAAAATTAAAGACAACGGCATTTTTTCAGTGGAAGTTATGCAAAAGGATATTGCCGAACTTCAGGCTAAGTACGGCGATCTCGGTTATGCGTATACGAATGTGATTCCCCATTACGATGTCGTTGAAAAAGACCGCATCGTGAACCTCAGGTTTGATTTCGAAAAAGGCAATAAAGTTTATTTCGGTGTCATAAATGTGGTAAATAATACGAAAACCCGCGATAAAGTCGTTCGGCGAGAACTGAAAATCCGCGAAGGCGAACTCTACAATGAAACCCGCAAACGGAAATCCCAGGAAAACATTCAGCGGCTCGGTTTTTTTGAGGAAGTAAGTTTTAAAGTCAGCACTCCGCAAGACAGCCCGGATACGCAGGATATCGAAGTTGTCGTTAAAGAGCGAAACACCGGACAGCTTCAACTGACCGCCGGTTACGGAAATGTGCAGGGCCTGAGCCTTGGCGGTTCGGTACAACAGAATAACTTCAGAGGCCTTGGTCAGGTGCTCGCAGCGCGAATCGATGCCACACAGAACCGTCAGGATTACTCACTCAGTTTAACCGAACCTTATCTGGATGATTCACTCTGGTCCGCGGGCTTTGATATCTTTTATACCGAAAACAAAGAGCGGATAAACTATGATAACCGTGTCACCGGCACTTCTCTGCGTTTCGGTCATCCGGTCTGGGGCGAAGACATGCGCGCCTTCCTTCGCTATCGGATCGATAAAACCGATCTCTTTGCAAATGCCTATACAGATCCTTTGCTATTCCCACTGGCTACGGCCCGTGGAACCACAAGTGCCGCTACGTTAACGCTTGAGTACGATACCCGTAATGACAGGTTTACTCCTTCGCGCGGTTTCCTGGCCGACATCTCCTACGAATTTGCGGGCCTCGGCGGGGATCTGAAGTATCAGGAACTTTCAACACGTCTGAGATTTTTCAAAAATATTTTCTGGGACGTAGTATGGCGGAATAATCTGTCGCTTTACGCGCTGGAGTCACTGAGTGAAAATCCGGTTCCGTTCACTAAACGATATCAGCTTGGTGGAGCTTACTCCCTGCGTGGTTTCGGTTCTGGTACAGTTGGTAGCCGCCTATTTTCACAATACCGTTACGATCAGATAGGAACCAACGACGGCAATCCGTTTTATTCACCGACTTTATCCAATGCAGACCGCTTAAACCGTTCGAATCTGATTTTCGGCGGCACTAAACAAGTAATCTTCCAGACCGAGCTGCAGTATCCGCTGATTAAAGATGCCGGCCTAAACGGGGTTTTCTTTTATGATATCGGTCAGGCCGAAGATGTTATCGTCAATACCAAGTTCTTAAGCGATTTCGGTATGGGATTCAGGTGGCAATCTCCGCTTGGCCTGTTAAGATTTGAGTGGGGCTGGCCATTAACTAAAGATGATTTAAACAGAGACGCCGTCAATTTCGAATTTTCGATCGGACCGCCATTTTAATATTTTTAAAGAAGGAGTATTTTATGAAAAACTTTTTAGCAATAGCAGTTGTGTTGATGTTCGCGGGTATCGCGTTCGCAGCCGAATTTAAACTGGCCTACGTCGACGTGCAAAAGGCGATCGAAAAGACTTCAATGGGCAGAAAAGCCAAAGAAGAAATGAAGAAAGAAGCCGAGAAGAAAAACAAAGAATTAGAAAAGAAGAAAACCGACATCGACAAAATGCGTGAAGATATCGAGAAAAAACGTTCCGTACTTGCAGAAGAGGCCTTTGCAAAACGCGCGGCTGAATTGCAGGAAGAAATGCAGAAGTTTAACCAGACTGCCGCTAAAGCCCAGACTGAACTTCAGAAAAAAGAATCTGAATTATTAGAGCCGATCGTTAAGAAAATGAAAACTGTGATCGAGCAACTTGCAAAAGACAAAGGCATCACAATGGTCATTCAGAGCAATCAGAATGCCCAGATCGTTCTTTATGCGGCTGCTGAAACTGACCTGACTGACGAACTGGTTAAAGCCTTCGACAAAGAAAAGTAGCATGAAAATTCACCCTACAAGTGTTGTTTCCTCTGATGTTTCATTGGAGGAAGGTGTCGAAATCGGGCCCTATTGTAATATTCAGGGGCAGGTTAAAATCGGCGCCGGCAGTTTTATCGAAGGTCATGTTACGATAGGGTCGCGCCACGGGATTGTTGAGATCGGCAAAAATAATCACATTGCCCCGGGTGCTGTTATCGGCGGCCCGCCTCAGGATATCAGTTACAAGGCCGAACCGACTAAACTCATAATCGGTGATAACAATGTTATCCGCGAATTTACGACTCTGAATATTGCAACAACTAAAGGCAGTGGCGCAACCGTCATCGGCAACAACTGTTACCTGATGGCCTACGCTCATGTTGCCCACGATTGCAAAATCGGCAACAATGTTATTATTGCGAACAACACGAACTTTGCCGGCCATTGCAACGTCGAAGATAACGTTACAATCGGCGGGGTTTGCGGTTTCACGCCATTTACCCGCATCGGTAAACATGCCTTTATCGCAAGTTCGAGCGTTTCGAACAAAGACATTTTACCGTTCTCGCGCGCACAAGGAAACTGGGCGCTGGTCAGAGCCACAAATAAAGTGGGCCTGCTCAGAAAAGGTTTTACAAAAGAAGAAGTCACCAATATCCATAAAGCTATCCGGATTGTAATCATGGGTTCTGCAACGCTCGAAGAGGCTTACAACCGGATCGAGCAGGAATGCACACCATCTGATAACATCAGATATCTGATCGAATTTATTAAGAGTTCAAAACGGGGAATTGCCATCGCACGTGGCGCCTCGCATTCGCAGGCAGAAGAGTAATATGAAGCTGCGTGGAGCTGTTGTCGGAGTCGGATACTTAGGCCAGTTTCATGCGCAGAAAATAAAAGCTCATCCTGAAGTTACGCTTGCGGGCGTGTGTGATTTTTCATATTCTCAAGCACAAAAAGTTGCAGGTGAATTGGCGACAGTTGCATTTAAAACACCGCAGGAAATGTTCGATAAAGTTGATTTTGTGCAAATTGCGGCTTCAACCCAGGCCCACTATGATTTAGCCGCGCTTTTTCTCACGCAAAAAATCCCGGTGCTGGTTGAAAAACCCATAGCGGCAACAATCGATCAGGCTGAAAAACTCTGTCAGTTGAGTGAGAAAAATTCCACGCTTCTGACAGTCGGACATATCGAAAGATTTAATCCGGCTTTCAGGTATTTAAAAGACAATAGCAGTGAGCTCAGTTACCTCGAAATCAATCGTCTGGCGCCATTCCGTGTGCGCGGCAGCGACGTCAGCGTGTTGCATGATCTGATGATCCACGATATCGATCTCGTCAGTTGGATTTTTGGTTCTGAAATTAAAAACTTCACCGTTGCCGGAAAAAAACTGATTCGCCCCACGTACGACGACGTTTCAGTCAGGCTTGAGTTGATGAGTGGCGTACAAGTCACGATAAACAATTCGCGGGTAACTCCGCAAATCATCCGAAACTACCGTGCTGTCGGTAAAAGTAAAACGATATTTATGAACACCGCAACTCTCGAAGGCGAAGTTTTGAAGCCGCTCACCGAAGATCCTTTTTACTCGACTGAAGCCGTCAAACTTGAGACGGCAGATACCTTGGCGCTTGAAACCGACCATTTCATTCAGTGCGTGCTGGGCCGGAAAAAACCGGCTATCACCGCGCGCGAAGCCTTACAGGCCTTAATCAATGTCGAAAAATTTATAGACGTTCTTGAAGGTAAAAAAAATTGACTCCTCAGGTGATGATTATCGCAGCCGAGGCTTCAAGTGCACATTATGCGCTTAAACTCATGCAACATTGGAAAGTATCCGGCAGAACCTACAGTTTTTTCGGAGTGGGCTCTGACGCCATGGAAGCCGCCGGTTTTGAAAGATTCGGAAAATCCGAAGAGATGGCCGTTGTCGGCGCCGCGGAAATTGTAAAACACTATGCCCATTTGAAAGCGGTTTTTAATAAGCTCGTCGAGCAGGCGGCAAATCGCCGCCCGCAGGTTGTAATTCTGATGGATTATCCCGAATTCAACCTAATGCTGGCAAAAAAATTACATGCTATGAATATCAAATGTTTTTATTATATTTCACCGCAAGTCTGGGCGTGGCGTAAGGGTCGCATCGAAACCATCAAAAAATACTGCGAAAAGGCCTTTTTACTTTTTCCGTTTGAAGCTGAATTTTATAAGTCTAAAAACGTACCGTACGAATTTGTGGGTCATCCGTTACTGGATGAACTGAATGAGGATTTTCTCAACCCTGAAAAAATCCGGTATGCAAAAGAAAAATACGGAATCAAAAGTACTGAAAAATTGCTGGCGCTGATGCCCGGCTCGCGCCGGGGCGAACTTGACCAGCACCTTGATATTCAGTTGGAAGTAGCTCGGCGCCTGATGCTCAAATACCCGCACTTAAGAACCACCATTTTTCTGGCCCCGACAATCCGAAAAGAAGAAATGCAGGACCGCCTTGAAAATTTCAAGTCACCTTACATTCTGCTGCAGGATGATCCGAATAAAATGATCAGTATGGCCGATTACGTACTGGTGGCTTCCGGCACAGCCACGCTGATGGTCGGATTACTGCAGAAACCGATGGTCATTATGTACAAGCTCAAGTGGCTGACCGGAGTCTTTGCTAAATTTTTTATTCACGTCAAATTTTTCGGACTGGTCAATCTGATTCTAGATAAAGAAGTCGTACCTGAACGAAAACAGACTGAAGCTAACCCCGATGAACTGTTTAAACTGCTCGATCGGTTTATCAGTGATCCGGCCTATACAGCCGGGGTAGTTGAAGAGCTTAAAAGGCTGACATTGCATCTGGGAAAAAAGGGTGCAACGAAGCGAGTGGCAGAAAGTCTTGAAAAATATCTATGAAAATTTTTTGGCCTGCTGAAAAAGTCTATCATTTTTTTGTAACCACTAAAAATTTTCTATACGACCGAAAGCTGATCCGGCCGGTTCTGATAAAATTTCCGGTAATTTCAGTAGGCAATATTTCATTCGGTGGGGCCGGAAAAACGCCGTTCATCATTTTTTTAGCGCAGGAACTGGCGGCTCAAGGCAAAGTGAATATCGTCACCCGCAGCTACAAGGGTTCTTTATCTGCACCCAGCACGGTTAATCTTCACGAGACTGATGCCGCCGCAATATACGGCGATGAAGCCTGTTTGATTCAAAAATTGCTTCCGGGCTGCAGTGTTTGGTCGGGGCCGAATAAGGCTTCAACAGCAGCTGCGTGCACCATCAATCAGCCCAGTGTTATTCTGGTCGACGATGGATTCAGTCATCGCAAACTGCAGCGCAATTTTGATCTTGTCCTGATCGATGCCACTGTCGGGATAGACGATTATCTCCGCGAACCTTCCCGCAACCTGAAAAGAGCACACGCCGTCGTTATCACTAAAACAAATCTCGTGGAGGCACAGACTGTAAATATTCTCGAGAAAAGGATTCTGGGATTGGCCGCAAATCTTGCTGGCCATATTTTTACATCCGAGGTTAATACCCGGTTACCCGCAAAAGTGTCTGAACCCTTGTTTGTTTTTTGTGGCCTCGGTAAGCCTGAAACCTTTGTACTTGATTTGCAAAAACAGGGTTACACAATTGCGGAGCAGATTTATTATCCTGACCATTACAGCTATTCATTGGCCGACCAGCAAAAAATTTTCGATCAATACAGTAAATTAAAACGTTCGCTGGCCGGTCTAAGACTTGTAACAACCGAAAAAGATTTTGTTAAAATCACGCTGCCGGCATTAAAAGAAATTTTAGTTGTTACCGAGCACCGGATTACTATGGCGGCCGGCCAAAGGGAGGTTCTGCTTGAGAAAATTAGGCAAGCTCTTTAGCAATGCGGCAGAAATGTTCTGGGCCGCATTGCCATGGTCGTTTAATCTTTATTTTGCCAGAGCACTGGCGTTTCTCTGGATCGACATTCTGGGGCTGCGAAAAGATGTAATTGATTCCAATCTCCAGCTTGCCTTTCCTGAGATGACGGCGACTGAAAGAAAGCGAATCGGAAAAAAATCAATGGTAGGGTTATGTCGCAGTTTTTTTGATGTGATCCGGATACCCCGGTTAACCGATGAATGGATTGATGCCAACGTGATTTTTGAGGGCCAGGCGCAGATCGATGAAATCCGGCAATGTAACACCGGAATATTTTTTCTTTCACTGCATCTCGGTAGCGGAGATCTGGCCGGCGCAATTGTCAGCCGCCGGATAAAGCCGCTGACTCTCATCAGCAAAAGATTTTCCAATCGTTTTCTGGACACTTTCTGGTTTGAACTCCGCGAAAAATCCAAAACCCTATTTATTGATGCGCATTCCAAAAACAATGCTTTTGATATTCTTGCGGCGCTGAAAAAACAGCGGGGCGTTGTTTTTGTCCTCGACCAATTCATGGGCAGGCCTTATGGGCTTGAAACCCATTTCTTTGGAGTCAAAACCGGTACGGCCTATGGTCTGGCTTTATTCGCGAAAAAGACCCGTAAACCGGTCTACCCGCTCTATACCTATTGGGATGACAGTTCAAGGCTCCATATCTGTATCGATGAAGCAATTGATTTGAACAGTGAACTAAGTGAAAATAACGAAGTGATTACAAATAAGTTCAATCAGGTTTTAGAAAAAATAATTTCCCGTTATCCTGAACATTGGATGTGGGTTCACAAGCGATGGAAAACCTACGAATGATTGGTAAACTTTTTTTACTGGTATTTTGTGCAGCTGTCTTCTCATGCTCGAGCCTGTTGAAGTATGAAAAAAATAAAGCAGTCTTTAAAAATGAAGAGTTTGACCAAAAGGTCAAGATCATCGAAGTTGAAGACGCTAAAGAAGACACTTCTAAAGTCAAAACTTTGCCGGAACCTGAAATTACAAACACGCCGCCTGCACTAGCCCCAAAGCCGGTCGTAAAAAAATCGAAGAAGCAGAAAAAAGCCGAAGTACCTGTGGTGCTGAAACGCCAACCTGAAGTTGAAGATTCAGAAGGCTTTGATAATAACCGGCGGCCGCTGGTAGATCCTTTTAAAGTCGGTGAAAAGATAACTCATCAGGTGAGTTATTTAGGCGCCAATGCCGGCAAGATCACCTTCATTGTAAAACCGTTTGCAACCGTCAACGGCCGCAAAAATTATAATTTCTTTATTGATATTAAATCCAGCTCGTTTTTTACGAGAGTTTTTGCGGTTGATGACCAGATCCAGACTTACGTTGATTACGAGACCTTAGAGCCCGGTGCTTATAAGCTCGATATCCGCGATTCAAATCAGGTGAAAGAAGCCAGATCGTATTTTGATTTTGAAAATCTGCGGGCCGACTACTGGGAGCACAAGTACACAGAAAGTCAGGGACATCAGGAAAAAAAACTGAATTGGTCTATTCTGCCGTACTCGCAGAATCCGTTCAGCGCGGTTTTTTATATG
>JANOJH010000700.1:0-6967 GCA_031408135.1 Bdellovibrio sp.
GTTCAACATCGTGATTTGCTTCAATTTTCAGCTTATCAACCACTTCTTCGTCGAATATGTCTTCGTCATTGTCCTTTGCCCAGAGTGCAAAACTCATTAGTACCAAAATGAAAAATAATTTAAATGGGTGCACTCTCAAATTGTACGCGAGTCGAATAATGTCTTCTTATTTTTTTTCAATAATTGATTCAAATCTCGACCTTTGTCTTTACTCATGTCTCAATATAAGCTAGCTTCTTTAGCCAATAGAGAGACACCTATGGAAATACTACAGAATATTCTTACTTTTTTTTCTCAGACATTGATTATTGTTTTAGCTATCATTGCCATTATGATGACTATCGCAAGCCTGATCGCCAAGGCCAAGTCGCAGAAATCTTTTGAAATCGAACTCTTGGATGAAAAGTATAAAGACCAGTCCCGATCTCTCAGGTCTGTGCTTTTAAATGATGCAGAGCTAAAAGCCGAAAAGAAACGCCTGAAAAAGGAAGAAAAAGAATCCGCAAAATCAGATTCGACTTCTAAGCCGAATGTTTACGTGATCAATTTTTTAAAGGGCGATATCAAAGCTTCTGCTTCAGAAAATCTGCGCGAAGAAATTTCTACTGTATTAAGCGTAGCCACGCCTAAGGATGAAGTCGTTGTTTGTGTCGAAAGCCCCGGAGGCCTCGTTCATAGTTACGGGTTTGCGGCAGCTCAACTTCTGAGATTACGTACAGCCAACATCCCGCTTACAATCTGTATAGATCAGGTTGCTGCCAGTGGCGGCTATCTGATGGCTTGTACCGGAAATAAAATTCTGGCAGCTCCGTTTGCGCTAGTTGGCTCTATCGGCGTTGTGGCCCAGGTTCCGAATTTCAGTCGTTTGCTTAAAAAACATGATGTGGATTATAAAGAATACACGGCCGGAGATTACAAACGAACTGTCAGTATTTTCGGGGAGATCACCGAAAAAGGTGAATCTAAATTTAAAGAGCAACTTGAGGTTACCCACGATCTGTTTAAGAGTTTTGTGTCGACTAATCGGCCGAAGATGGATATCGAGAAAATCGCAACTGGCGAATTTTGGTATGGAGAACTGGCGCTGAAGCTAGGTCTAGTTGACGAAATCCGCACAAGTGACGACTACTTACAGACTAAAGCGAAAGATCACAGAGTTATCAAAATTTCTTTTGAGCACAAACCGACACTTTCAGATAAAATTTCAGATGTGTTTTCAAAAGCGTTCAGTCTGACCTTGGATAAAATTACGCAGGAAAATCGGATGATAAAAAAGCTATGACGCCATTAGTTATTGCGCCGGCTTTCTTTATTTTTGGGCCGTGTTCTTGTACAAATTGCTAGGCTTGGCTCAAGCAAAGCCTTACCTGAAGGAGTCCTTAAGTTGAAACCAGTTGTCCAGGTTAAAGATCTCGAAACGACATTCTTTCTGAAATCCGGTCCTTTCCGCGCAGTGAATAGAATCTCTTATGAAATTAACAGGGGTGAAACTCTTGGAATCGTCGGCGAATCCGGCTGTGGAAAATCCGTTACATCCTTTTCACTTATGCGCCTGATCGAAAACCCGGGCAAAGTTACAAACGGAGAATTCCGCCTGAATGATCAGGACATACTAACCCTGCCGCTAAATCAGATGGAAAACGTCCGTGGCGGAAAAATGGCGATGATTTTTCAGGAACCGATGACAGCACTAAATCCCGTACTGACTATCGGCTATCAGATGGATGAACAAATCCAGAAACATTTGAAATACTCTAAAAAAGACTCACGCGACCGTGCTATTGAAATGCTCCAATTGGTCGGAATTCCTTCGGCAAAAGAACGTTATGAATCTTACCCCCATCACCTTTCAGGTGGTATGCGCCAAAGAGCCATGATTGCCATGGCGCTTTCGTGTAATCCGCAGTTTCTGATTGCCGATGAGCCCACAACGGCGCTTGATGTGACGATTCAGGCCCAGATTCTCGAATTGTTTCAGAGTCTGCAGGAAAAAATGAATATGACCGTGCAATTTATTACGCACGATCTTGGCGTTATTTCCGAAGTTTCCGATAAAGTCATGGTGATGTACGGCGGTCATTCCTGCGAAACCGGTAGTACGCAGGATATTTTAAATTCTCCTCGCCACCCCTACACCGGTGCGCTGATCGAATCGCGCCCGAAAATGGGAAGCCGGGTTTTAAGACTTAAAACCATCGAAGGCAGCGTGCCTGCTCCGCATGAGCTGCCTAAAGGCTGCCCGTTTGCCAACCGCTGTAACAACGTCCTGGCTGATTGTTGGACGAATAAACCTAAACTTTTACCTGTTGCAGGCTCAAATCGAGCTGTTGCCTGTTTTAACCCACTTTAAAGGCTTAAAAAGATGAATGATTTTATTTTAGAAGCAAAGGGCGTTAAGAAATATTTTCCGATCAGAAAAGGTTTCTTTATGCGGGAAGTTGGTCAGGTAAAAGCCATTGAAGAGGTCAATTTATCGATCCGACGTGGCGAAACCCTGGGCCTTGTCGGTGAATCCGGCTGCGGAAAATCAACTTTGGGTCGTACACTGATCCGCCTCTATGAACCCACTGCGGGCAGCGTTCAGTTTGACGGCGATGATTTTCTGACTTTAAAGGGTGAATATCTCCGTAAAAAAAGACGCGACATCCAGATGATTTTTCAGGATCCTTATGCCTCGCTTGATACACGCATGACCGTTGGTCAGATTATCGAGCAGCCTTTTAAAATTCACAACCTGCTCGGAAAAACCGAGCGTGAAATCCGAGTTAAACAATTGCTTGAACTTGTGGGCCTTAAAGCTTCACATGTAAATCGTTATCCACATGAATTTTCAGGCGGCCAACGTCAGCGAATCTCGATTGCGCGGGCGATATCTCTGAATCCAAAGCTGATCATCTGCGATGAGCCTGTCAGTGCGCTTGATGTTTCGATTCAGGCCCAGATTCTCAATTTGTTAAAAGATCTGCAAGAGCGTCTGCAGTTAACTTATCTGTTCATTTCCCACGATCTTTCGGTGATTGAACACGTTTGTGACCGCATTGCCGTGATGTACTTAGGCCGGATAGTCGAGCTGACGACGCGCGAAGAACTTTACAAAAATCCGCGCCATCCCTATACCCGCGCGCTGATGTCATCTATCCCGAGCATCGGTACCGGAAAAAAGAAAATGCACAAAATTCTCAGCGGCGAAATTCCTTCGCCGATTAATCCGCCTTCGGGCTGCGCATTTCATCCGCGCTGTTCATATAAAATTAAAGAATGTTCTGAAATTGTTCCGAAACTGACTTCTGTAACTGATACGCACCAGAAAGCCTGCTTCGTTAATTTAGATACCAATTTAAAGGAGATTTTATGAAAAAGACCCACATCCTGCTTGTTGCAACTTTGTTGTTGTCGCTTTCTGCCTGCACAAAACGAAATAAAACGGCCGCGCCTCCGACAGAAGCCGCAGCCGTTGCTGCTCCTGCAGCGGCCCCCGCCGGTCCGGCCCTGAATAATAAAGAATTAAAAATCGGCATAAATCAGGAGTTTGAAAATTTCAATCCCCTGATTGCTACTATGAATGCAACGACGATCATGTCAAAATTAGTAATGCGTAATTTAGTTACCATCGATGCTGATGGCAAATGGGTTTCGCAAATGGCAAAATCCATCCCAAGCCTTGAAAACGGCGGTGCGAAGCTGGTTACCATAGGCGGAGTTAAAAAAATTGAAGCCGTCTGGGAAATTATCGATGCTGCGGTCTGGGGAGATGGCAAACCTATTATCTGTGATGACTTTGCTTTTGCAGTTAAAGTAGCTTCTGCGGCTACTGTGAGTATCGGTGACAAAGAAACATACACACAGGTAGAAAAAGTAGCGGTTGATCCGGCTAACCCGAAAAAGTGTACTTTTACCTATGATAAAGCGAAGTGGGATTTTTATCAGTTGGGCACATTCCATCCACTGCCAAAACATCTTGAAGAAAAAGTCTTTAATATGCATGCAGCCGAAAATGCGGGTTACGAGAAAAATTCTCTCTACGTAAAAGATCCGTACAATGTAGGTCTTTACAATGGTCCGTATGTCATACAGGAAATTCAGCTTGGCGACCACGTCACGTTCATACCGAATCCAAAGTGGTACGGTGAACCACCTAAAATTAAGAAAATTATTTTCAAACTTATTCCGAATTCAGGCACTTTAGAAGCTAATTTGCGTTCGGGCACAATTGATATGATTTCAACTCTGGGCTTTGCACTTGATCAGGCGCTGGCGTTTGAGAAAAAAGTCAAAGCTGAGAACCTAGCATATAATGTTATGTTTCAGCCAAGTACGGTTTACGAACATATCGATCTGAATCTTGATAACCCTGCACTTAAGGATGTGAAGGTCCGAAAAGCCCTCAATATGTCGATTAACCGTGAAGAGCTTGTTAATTCGCTTTTCGAAGGCAAACAAACCCCGGCTATTCACAGCGTGACCCCAAAAGATCCTTGGTATACTGATGACCCTGCAAAAGTTACGATTTACAAATATTCGCCCCGTGACGCCGAAAAATTACTTGATGAAGCCGGCTGGAAACGCGGCCCGGATGGTATTCGTGCAAAAGGCGGCAAAAAATTATCCTTCACTCTGATGACCACAGCCGGCAATAAAACCCGCGAACTCGTACAGGTTTATTTACAAAATGGCTGGAAGCAGGTCGGTATTGAAGTTGGATCTAAAAATGAACCGGCACGGGTTTTCTTTGGTGAGACAACTAAAAAACGCCTATTCGACTCCATGGCTTTATTTGCGTGGGTCTCCTCGCCGGAGGCCTCGCCTAAAGGGACTTTCCTGTCAACCAACATACCGACTGCAAAAAACGGCTTCTCCGGACAAAATCAAATGGGCTGGAAAAATAAAGAAGTTGATAAGCTTTTAATCGCGCTTGATCTTGAATTCGTCCATGAAAAACGAATCGGTCTGGTTCATCAAATCCTGAAGCACTACACCGATGAGGTTCCGGTACTTCCGCTTTATTACCGCTCGGATGTAGCCGTTATACCGACTCATTTAAAAGGCTTCCGCTTAACTGGCCACCAGTTTCCTGAAACCAACGAAGTTGAGAAGTGGAATCTAGAATAATATGATTAATTTTATTTTACGCAGGATTGTGCAGACGATGGTGGTTATTGTAATACTATCGTATGTCTGCTTTGGATTAATGAACTTAATGCCCGGCGATCCTGTTGAAATGATGATTTCAAGCAATCCGAAAATAACAGCGGCCGATGTTGTTCGTTTACGCAGCTTTTATGGGCTCGACCAACCTATGTACAAACGCTATTTCAGCTGGGCGGGAGACCTCGTACAGGGGGAACTTGGTTATTCGAGAACCTATCGTATCCCGGTTACTGAAATGATGGGTCCGGCGCTTGAATCCACGTTTATTCTTTCGATGGTTTCACTGGTTTTCTCGCTTGCTGTTGCTGTTCCGCTTGGAATTCTTTGTGCTCTGAGGCCCAACAGCAAAGTGGATTACATCGTCAATTTATTCAATTTTGCCGGTATTTCGATGCCTTCGTTCTGGCTTGGAATCGTGTTGATTATTATTTTTGCGGTTAATCTTCAATGGCTGCCGGCCGGAGGTTATCAGACCACCGGTATGGAGTACGATACCGATTGGGATGAAATCGTCGATAAAGCCAAGTTTCTGATATTGCCTGTTTTGTCGTTGTCGATTCAATCCATTGGCAGGTTTTCAAGATTCACACGTTCCTCAATGCTTGAAGCTATGCGCAATGATTTTATCAGAACTGCTCGGGCAAAAGGCCTTTCGAATCAGGTTGTCATCTGGAAACATGGCTTTAGAAATGCTTTAATTCCTTTAATTACGATCGTGGCCCTAAGCATGTCTACGATTTTTTCGGGCGCACTAATTACAGAATCGCTTTTTGCATACCCGGGTATCGGGCGGCTTCTGTATTCGTCAATCTTAGGTAACGATTTCAACGTTGCCATGATTTCATTTATGATTTCAGTGAGCATGGTTTTGCTTATGAACTTAGCAGCAGATTTACTTTACGGCGTGGTCGATCCTCGCGTTTCTTACAAATAGAGGCCTGATGGAAACAATTACTGCCAATACTAAAAAATTGAAAACTGTACGGCCCACCGAGAACACTCTCAGTCAAAGCCAGATTGCTGAAATGGAACAGGTTCAAAGCTTATCAAAAATAATATATTCGCAGTTTAAGGAACACAAAGCGGCCGTTATCGGAGCCTACACCATACTGTTTTTCGTTATTTTGGCGCTGGCCGCTCCGTTGATCGGAAAAGTCCTGGGCGTCAATGCCGAAAATCAGAATGTCTTTCATCGCTATAAAGCACCGTTTTCGACGATCAGCGCCGGTGTCGACACGCGGGAAAACGAAGTCCGTCGCTACGTTCAGGAAAATCCAGAAGCCGCGGCAGTTGTGCAAGCCGAGCTTATCAAAGAAGAATTTGTAACCTCGACCCGTCCTGAAGATGCACTTTACGACTGGGCCCGCTACGAAAAGCGCAAGGCGCTCGCTGCTGTTCGCTACCTGAATGTTGACGAAGGCATTAAGGCCTCCTTACGAAAAGTAGCGAAGAAATTTGAAACCTATCATGTTTTCGGCACAGATGAACTGGGCCGCGATGTTCTGATGCGCCTGATTTATGGAACACGCATTTCGATGGGTGTCGGAATTCTGGTTGCACTTTCTTCAGCACTCATCGGCTTATTGATCGGAGCACTTGCCGGCTACTATGGCGGTGTCATTGATTCGCTACTGATGCGGGTTACTGATGCCCTGCTTTCGCTACCGACCATTCCAGTACTGATTGTTGTTTGCGCCATTGACCTGCAAAAAATTCCGTTTGTCAGCTCAATGCTTTCCTCGGGCAACGAAAGTATTCTTAAATTGGTAGTTATCCTGTGCTTATTCTCGTGGATGCCATTTTCCAGACTGGTCCGTGG
>JANOJH010000716.1:0-2328 GCA_031408135.1 Bdellovibrio sp.
CCCCCGTGATCAAGCCACATGATCTGATCGCAATCTTCAACTGTCTGTAGCCGGTGTGCAATCCGGATCTGAGTTTTGTCAGCGAGTATTTCTTTCAAAGCTTTATTCATCAGGGCTTCGGATTGCGGGTCAACATTTGAGGTGGCTTCATCAAAAATAAAAATCATACAATTCTGCAATAAGCCACGGGCAAGACTTAAGAGCTGTTTTTCACCATAAGATAAATTCTGCCCTTTTTCGATTACACGATCAGAAAGCGAACATTTCAGGCCCACTTTTTTAAGAACACTTTCGAGTTCCTGATTGGTATTTTTCCGGAACAGGTCGAGATTGTCGCGGATTGTGCCGGTTAGAAAAAGCTGATCCTGCGAAATAACCGAAAACATCGAGCGTTGTTTTTCGGTGTCGGTTTCGTTGACCCCGTTAACCATGACAACGCCTTTTTCAAATGGATAGAGCTTAAGCAAGACCGAAATCAGGGTGGTTTTTCCGGAACCGGTGCGGCCGATAATTCCCAGTTTTTCGCCTTGGCGCAGTTTAAAGGAAATTTCATTCAGCACCAAATCAGGACTTCCGGGATATCTGAAACAGAGATTTTCGACCTGAATCTGGATTTTTGATTCTGTCGGTGCGGGAAGTGCGACCTGATGCTCAAGTGCGGTTTTCTTGGCATGCGAGGTTGAAAAATCAGAATAGTGCGGTAGCTTAATGCCCGGCTCAAGCGGCAGCCTGATGTATTCGTCCATTTTTTCTACGCCCGTGACAGCTTCTTCAAACTGCGAAAACCACTCAAAAAACATCTGCAATGTATTTGTGGCCATCACCGAAAAACTTAAGATAACCCCGGTTAGGCCGATGCCCATAATATTATTGCGGATCAGGTAAATACAAATAACTCCATTAACTGTAAACAACAAAGTCGAAAGTAGATTCAGCTCAAGCGAAAAGCGCGTAACCCGCCAGAACACGGCCCATTTGGTGGTTAAGTACCGCATGTCATACTCGCTGAATTTATTGACGAAGTCGTCGGCTTTGCCATTTTGGCGGATCGTGGTGGAACCTTGCACGGTTTCAGAGAAGTGTGAAATCGACGGCGCCCGATGCGAAGAAAGTTCGCGGCGGCATTCACGAAGTTGACTCTGATTTTTAACCAGAAGCAGATAATAGACTGCGGCCGAAAAAACAATCGTGAACAGAAAATACGGATGGATCAGCACCATCAGAATAACAATCGAGATCAGATCAAAAAGAATCGCCAGAAATTCGGCCAGCGGGCCGCCGAAAAGTCTGAACACATTGCCGTAGTCGCTCGAAAATCTTGTGGTGATTTTGCCGACCGGCTGGCTTTCAAAAAAACTGATCGGAAAACGTGAAACCCGGTAAGTGGTTTCATCGTAGATTCTTGAAACCGCAAGTGCGGACAGGTTTGAAAATATAACGCGGTAGACGAGAGTGAGAATAAAAGAAACCACGAGTAAACTTAAAAGCCGATAGAACAGTACCGTCAGGTTTTCGGAATTAATGACTTCGGTACGGTCGAGAAACTCACCGATCAGCTGGGCGTTGGCGAGAATAAGATAGCGCCCCACAAAGCCAATGAGTATCAGCACAGAAATCCGCAGCATAAAAGGGCGGTAGGCCTGCAGCAGGGTATCGTAGACCGTTTTTGAATAAGGCTTGCTTTTTACTTTCAGATCAGCCCCCTGATAAAAGAATTATAACGGGGATCATTTAAAAAATCAGCGGAGGTGCCATCGAACTCGATCGCGCCACAGTTCAGAAAAACAATCCGAGTGCAAAATGGCAACACGCTGAATCGTTGGGTGGTCAGCAGGATTGAATAATTATCGTCCTTCAGTTTGATGAACTCTTCGATCATTTTTTTTTCAGTTGAGACATCAACGGCACTGAGTGGATCATCGAGAATCAGCAGACTGTTCGGCTGCATCAACTGCCGAGCTAAACTGACCCGCTGTTTCTGGCCGCCTGAAAGATTCAGGCCACGTTCACCGATGACGGTTTCAAGGCCGTTTGTTACCCGATCAAGCTCAAAACTGAACTGCGCCTGTTCGAGATGCCGGATGATCCGGCTGTCAAAGTCGGTCGGAGACTGATAATAAAAGTTCATGTTATCGCGCAGGCTTGCGCTCATGATAAAATGCTCTTGCGGCAGATAACTGATTTTGTCGCGATAGAAAATATCGGCAGAGAACGGCGTTTCATTGATGATTGATTTTGCCAGCAGGCTTTTACCTGCGCCAACCGGGCCGATCAGCGCCACAATTTCGCGCGGGCGGATTTTAAGATCGATATTTTTCAGGATCGCGC
>JANOJH010000771.1:0-3179 GCA_031408135.1 Bdellovibrio sp.
GTATTATTCCGGGCGCGCAGAAACATTTGCAGGACGAAGAAGCCACAATGATGACTGTAGCATTTGAAAAACTTAAGCCACAGATTAAAAAGGAAAGCTTTATGGGAACAACGGTTGATCTGGTTGTTAATCTGATGCCGCCGCGTTTTACCAACGCCTTCCGCAAGAACGACCTCGGTGCGCGACTCTAAATCGGAATCGAGCATTTTGCGAGGGCTGCTGGGGCGAGAGTCCTGGCAGCATTTTTCTGAATACTATCTTTATAAAAGGCCTTATGCAGCACCCTTTAATGCCAGCAGTTTTGCCGGCCTTATTTCCTGGCCTATCTTAAGCGAAGTTTTAGGGAAATTAAATCAGGCACAGGAGCTGCGTAACTTTGTCAGCGGCCAAACTGTTCTTGTCAGGCATGCCGAAAAAGCCCATCCAATTTTTAAAAGTATTGCCGACAATTTCAAATCTGCATTCGACCGCGCGATAGATATTCAGATCTACATAACTCCCCAAGGCAAAGAGGGTTTCAATTGGCATTACGATGTTGAGGATGTCTTTATAATTCAGAGTCAGGGCGAAAAGGAATTCACGCTTTTGCCAAATACTGTTACGCCCCGACCTTTGCCGCTGATGTTGAAAGAAAATTTCTTCGCGCAGGAGAAAAGTCTTCCTGAAATCAAGTGTCTGTTGAAGGCCGGAGACTGGCTATACATACCGGCAGGTTATTGGCATAAGGCAACTGCAGTTACAGATTCATTTCATCTTTCGATCGGAGTCAGGTAGCGGGAAATTTAAGGTCATCCTGTGGAATTTTGCCATGAACCCGAAAAAATAATTCGTCGTACTCGAAGTTACCGATGGCCCTGTGATTGCAAATGAGCTGGGTTCAATTAATTTCAAAATAAAAGGAGGTATTTTTAATGGCAGTTTCAAAAGGTAACACAAGACGCCCGCGAGCCAGCAGCCGGAGCACATCAAGAAATTCAGACACGGGTTTATCTCACGGACGCGGACAATCTGATTATGAGGATAGAAACAATCAGCAATACGATCATCAATACGGACAGCAGTACAACCAACAATTTGGTCAGCAAAACGGCCAGCAGCAACAGGGAAGACAATACGGACAGTCTGAACAGCAGTACGGACAGCCAACCGGACGTGGCCAGCAACGAAATTATTTCGACAGATCTGATGAGCAGCAGAATCGGTGGGGCGATCGAGGCGACAGATACGGTGATTACGATCAAAGCGGCTATGCATCAAGCCGTAGCACCGGAGAATTTGATTACGACTACGATGAGGACCGTTCAACCTCATTCCGCGGACGTGATGAAGACGAAGATTCGGGCCAGTTTGAAGATCGTAGTTACTTATCACAACGCGATCGCAGCAACGAGTGGGACGGGGATGCTTCCGAGCGCTGGCAGCGCGGTACTCAACAGGGCGAACAGCAAAATCGCAGCACTTCTCGTTCACCGAGCAGCCGTAGCCGCACCGGTCAAAGCCGTACTCAGTCTGGTCGATCACCTCAAAGATCTCAGAACCGTTAAGTAGTTTTTTAGAAGGCGGCCAGTTACTGGCCGCTTAATTCTGTGAACCCCAGTTGCTGCCTGAATGCACGGCGCTGCATTGCTGCCACTTGCGCGCTCGCAAATAAGGAATTATTTTGCTGGTAGAGGGTTTTATGGACGAAACAAAAATTGTCGGTGCGTTTTAATGGCCGAAAAAACGAAAATATTTTTTGATGGAAGCTGCATTGTTTGTGACACTGAAGTGGCGCACTACAAACGGATTGCGCCGGAAATTTTCGACATAGTCGATATTTCGGGTGCAGGCTTTGATGCTGTAAAATTTGGATTGTCATCGGAAAAAATTCAGTATCACATGCACGTTTTAACTCCCGAGGGCAGCATTCTTGTGGGAGTAGATGCGTTCGCGCATATCTGGTCTCGTCTAGATGGCTACGAGTTTGCGGCCAAGGTCGTTAAGCTTCCGATGATCTACCCTCTGGCGAAAATAGGTTACAATCTATTCGCGAAGTATCGTCATTTACTTCCTAAGAAATCCCGCTAACACTGTCTCATAACGAGAATTCCAATATTCTATCACTAACTTATGTCTACAGGTTCGACAATTTTCATTTTTCGCTTTTAATTCCCGAAACATAGCAGTGATTTTCATAGTAATACACCTGCGTAGAGACGTAAATTGGCTCTGCTGCAGCCCCGTACATCAAGAGGTTCGATCTGAATTCTGGCCAGCGGATTGCGCTACTATCCTAGTGTAGCTGACAATTTTTGACCGATTGTTGTTATGGCTGCAGGAAGAAGGATTTATGAACTACACAGCAAAATATGCTTTTAACACGTTGGTGCTATTGACCGCATTTACGATTTTACAAGGATGCGGAAAAACCCGGATGTCTTTTGAAAATCTCGATGCCGGAGTAGCCGGATTAGGCACGCCGACAAATGAAAAACTCACTTGTATCAGGGAACATTATTATCAGCCGAATCAAGAGCTTACCAAAAAGCTGGATATCTTATTTGTAACGGATACTTCAGGATCTCTGGATACTGAGCGTAGCGCGATCGCAAATGGAATCGGAAATTTTATTTCACAATTATCGTCTACAGCTGATTATCAGATTGCCGTCACTTTGGCGCACGGACCGAAAAGCTCTCGCTTTGGCCAGTTATACAAAGCAAGCACCGAGCCTGTGGTGTTGCGTTCGAAAGAGCTGGCGGTCGCTGATATTCGCACTCATTTAGTGAAAAAATTAACCTCTACAAAAACTGATTACGACACCGATGGCGGCGAAGCCGGGTTGTTATCACTGGATAAAGCATTGGATGCAACGCGCTTGGCAGAAATTCGGGCGGCACATGGTTTTTTCCGTAGCGATGCGGTACTTGCGATTGTTTTTGTTGCCGATGAAAACGACATTTGCGCGATTTATCCTGCAGGCGTCACGCCCGTAGTTGATCCGGATGGTAAAGAAATTCCAGCATTTAATAACTACTGCAAAAATAAAGTGGATGCCAATTCAGTTTATAGCCGTCTGTTGGCTGTTCAGGGCCTTAATCCGCTATTACTGAGTGCGATCGCCTATGCTAACAAAGCAACAGTACCAAGCGGTGGTGAAAACGAATTCGGTTACGGTTATTCAGAAATCGTAGCGCTTG
>JANOJH010000785.1:0-11080 GCA_031408135.1 Bdellovibrio sp.
TAAAGATAAAAAATTCCCTGTGTACTCGAGCCGATGGCAGCATCATAAAAGCACTGACCACTAGATACTAATGCGGCGTAGGAGCCAACGACAGTGCAAGGTGTTCCATTTAATGTGACAGCCGGAATACCCATCGAAAACTGCATGGACCAGATTGTGGAACTTTCATTTTTCCAACGTGAACTTGTGCTAATGTCTAAAGTCGAATTTTCTGACATTCCAAAATAACTATTATTTTTCATGGATAGGGTATTTGAATTCCAATGACCGGCAGAATTTGATTTTGCAAAGACACCGATGTAGCCCCCGTAGAAAATATTATTCGAAATTTCGATATTCTGTGGTGTTGGCTTATCTAATCCCTTCTATAAAACTGATTTTGAGTCGACATTCATTTTACGAAAGTGGCTTTTTTAATGTCTAACTTTTTTTCACACATGAGTGAAAAAAGCGCAAAACCTCTGTTTATTATTTAAACATTTCAATTAATTGTATCTCATTTTAGGAAACTCAAACAAATTCCCTGATCATTGCAATTTTTTTGGTTATGATATGAAGACGATTTTAAACTGGGGATAATTATGAAACGACTTTTATTCAGTGAATTCATTGCCTATGTAACATTGCTGACTTTGACCTTGTTCGCTTTTCAGAATTGCAGTAATGGATTTTCTAGTTCCAATGAAGCATCGAGTACCCTATCCAGCACGGCATTGGGTCACGGTGCTCCGCACATAACCTCATTGGCCGACAAAATGATACCCAACTCAAACCTTGAATTTAAACTTTTTGAAGAGGTTGCGCTGTCCAGCGCAAGTTACCAGTGGTCCCACCAACTCAGTGGCGTGGCTAACGCCTGCCAAGTGATTTCAGGCAGCACCTCCCAAAACTATATGGTCAATTGCAAAAGCGAAGGCAACCTGAAAGTTTCAGTGGATGTCTTAGCCGCCAATTCTAAAATCGTCGTGCAGGATTTTATAATTCCTTTGGTTGCAGGCGCTCCGCCGGTTGGCAGCCTAAGTGTTACATTTCAAATACCACCCGGAACGGGAAATGGCCCTTGGAATACTGCTACAACCGCAATTGAGGTTTATGTCGGACAAACTCTGACATTCCAGAACGCTGATGCAATCAAGCACCAAATGCATACGGGCGGAAAACCTTGCCCACACGGAACCGCCGCCAATCCCGGTGCTTCTTTTAATTGCGTGATCACTCAGGCCTACAATTCTGTTGTCAGCGGGGGACTTTACGACCATGCCGCCGGAACCGCCGCCCGGATTTACCTTGTCGCACATGACGGAGCCCAACTCTACACTCAAAATTGTATGAGTTGCCATGGCGAGCTTACGGTTTCACAAGTTAGAAATTCAACCTATGCACAAATTCAAAAAGCCTTAACCTCGATACCGCAAATGTCCAACTTACTGAAACTGACGCCCAAGCAAATCGAGGCCATCAGCTACGCGCTTTCAAAATAGGTTCTATTTTTTAGCTTAAGGTATTTCTCCATGAACCGATATTTACAACATTTTTAAATCCGTTCTTTTTTAAAATGCCGACAGCAACACCACTTCGTGTGCCCGAAGCACAACAAAGAATTATTGTTTCATTCTTATCGAGTTCTTTGTGCCGATTGTTTAATTCATTAACCGGGATATTGACACTTCCCGGCCGAGCTCCCTGATTGAACTCTGCAGCGCTGCGCACGTAGGAAAAAGATATCCCTGAAAATCCTGAATATTCATTTTGACTCCTTTTTACCGATGATTTGAACAACCGCGCTCATCCCCTGGTGCCCGACTCCCTCTCCGACATTTCTTTCGATTTCCTGCTTCAGCGTTAAATTTAAACCAATGAGTTCGGTTTCAAGCAACGCCATTGTTGGCATCAGATCAGGATCCTGAGGACCACCCGTTTTAAACTTCAACTGCTGAGGCGTGTAAGCCTCGATAATTATAATGCCACCCGCCTTTAAGCTCAGCACCGCCTTTCCGTAAATTTTTGACCGCAATAAGCTAGGCAGATGACACCAAATTGATATAATAAAATCCCAATAATTTTCCTCAAAAATAAAATCATTGAGATCACAACAAATTATTTTAACTTGAACCCTATTTTTTTCTGCCAGCTTTACTAGTTTGTTAAGGCCAGCTTGTGAAGAGTCAACAGCCGTCACATCACAACCGATTTTTGCCAGAAAGACAGCATTTCTACCTTCACCCTCTGCCAGACAAAGCACCTTCGAATTTTTCAGAAACTTGTTTTTTTGTGCCGCCAGAAATGAGTTAGGCTCAGTTCCATAATAATAATCATTTCTGTCGTATCTCTCATCCCATTTATTTTTCATTAATATTTTCCGTTCAGCATAAACCATAAGTACTCCGTTATAATTTATTTTTTGAACTATACTCTTAGCGCTATCCGATTTTAATTAGATGTTCAATCTCTATATTTACCAACAATACAATTTTTCCCGAGGTCTTGTTTTCACCGATGCTGAGGCTAAACTGAACGCGAATGACATTATTTTGATCATGATAGTTGAATAAATAGCCTGACATTAATGGCCAGAAGCAAAGTAACTTGTTCTTGAACAGACAATAGTTTAATTTAAATCCACTAAAATAAAAATAGGAGAGCCATGAGTGAATTAGCAATAACAAAAGAAGTTAACGGTGATGTTGAGAGTGTCTGCACTAAAGTAACCGAAGCTATTAAAGACGCAGGCTTTGGCATTTTAACCCGAATTGATTTTGATAAAACAATTGAGCAGAAGCTCAATGAAAAAATTAATAAAACCGTAATATTAGGCGCTTGTAACCCCAAACTAGTATTTGAAGCCTATAAGCAATCTACTGATGTAGCTTTGCTGATTCCCTGTAATATCGTCGTTAGAGAAATTGCCCAGAACAAAGTTATCGTAGAAGCCATGCGACCTTCTAAAATGCTCGAATTTCTGAAAGATGTAAAAGCAAGCGCAGCAATTGAAGAAGCTGAATCGAATCTATCCAAAATTATTTTGGAATTAACCTAATCTAGGTAGGAAATTTTAAAAAAATTACATATCCTCGCCCTTGTAGATTAAGAGCGTCAATTGTCAGTGCCTATCGTGTTGTTGAACAGAAGTCCGAAACGGCTCAAGACGAGCCATTTCGGGTAACATGAATTACTTGGGCAAGACGCTTATACGTTTATAGAAATTTGTCTGAAATTAAGTTTAAAACATCTTCCATGTGGCCTATTATTAACTATGGGAATGTTGTGGATACTATTTGATCCTAAGCGTGAAACTCAATCAGAAAGACTGACAACTAATGATGCGCAATTTGCCATCCAACGCCTCAAAAGTAAATACCTCAATCGATATCTTATCTGGAATAGCACCTGGACAAAGTGGAAGCAACTCAATGAATTCCTGCGCAGTGATGAATCTCCGTTTACGAATAACTATAATAGCCTTGCCGACACCGAAAACCCGCTGGAGTACGAAAAGACCCGCACCTTGCTGATGAAATTGGTCGAACCGCGAGAGGCACTGAAGATTCACTCAACCATTTCTGAAATTAACACCAATATAGTTGAAATCAAAAACCTAGTTCCGAAAAGTAAAAAACAGTTTGATGGTGATGACCTTTCAACGGACGACGCGGAAGAGCCGCAGCTCAACCTGAATTTTTCAAGCCTGAGTATTTCAAGTGCATTTCGGAAACGCAATACCGAAGACAAATATAAAATTGAGCTTCTTATGATGCACCGGAAGGGACATATTTTCCGGACGACCGCCAAGGACATTTCACTGACCGGTACCTATAGTGAGCGGATTGTACCGAATGACTTTCATAACGGTGAATTTGAAATGATTATTATTAACAACCTGATAGAAAAAGGTGACCACAAACAGATCAAGATTAAATGCCGGGTTATTTTTCATGACGGAATTACATATATCCAATATATCACGCCGAATATTTTTCAGATTAAACTGCTGCGAAAAGTCCTATCGGAGTATCGCGAGATCTTTGAAGATGCAACCGCAAGTACGATTAAGTGCAGCTGACCTTCTAGCCGACCGCGAGTGAAACAATTTTAGCAATCAGCTCTTCATAATCCAGCCCGGCTTTGCCGGCCGACATGGCATAGTCTTCCTGCTTGGCAATCGAAGGATTCGGGTTGGCTTCGATAAAATAGACATCGCCGTTTTCTTTCAGCCGGAGATCGATCCGGCCATAACCCTGAATGTGCAGCAGCCTGTAGATTTTTTTGCAGATCTCATTCAGCTTACGTAAGGTTGTTTCGGGTATAGTCGCGGCCCAACCCGAATCAATGCCCCACTTCTTACGGTATTCTTTATCCCATTTACTGCGATAGGTGGCAAATTTAGGTTCGTCTTCGGGCACCTGCTTGAAAAACAGTTCGCGCGGCGGAAACACCGCCAGTTTTTCATTTCCGAGCACGCCCACATATATCTCGCGCCCATCGATAAACTCTTCGATTATGGCATCAGCTTCGAACCTCTCATGGATAAACTTCATCCGTGCCAGCGCATCTTTTTCGTTTTCAACGTAGGAAAATTGCGAAATCCCTTCAGACGATTCAAGTTGTAGCGGCTTGATGAATGCCGGAAAATGAAATTTCTTCAGCGAGCGCAAAGGGCGCGACTTCTTCAATACTAAAAATCGCGGTGTACGGATACGGTGATAACCAAGAACAACTTTGGTCAGGCCCTTGTCTTTACAGAGCTGCAACCCCAAGGGGCCGGCACCCGTAAAAGGCACGCCGAGCAGCTGCAGCAGCGCCGTCAGATTAGGTTCGAAATCACGATTGCCGTTAAAGGCCTCACTCAGGTTAAAAACCAGATCCGGCTTTTGATCTTTCACCAGTCGTAAAAACGGTTCAATGTCATTGTGTAACCCGAAAGGTACAACTTCGTGGCCTAATTTAACAAGCGCATTGCGCACGTCTTTTTCGGTTTTCCAGTCAGGGGTTTTCCAGTAGTCGTCGTAGTTTTCCGGCGAAATTTTCACTGACAGATCGAACAAAAGAAGAACCTTAAGAGATTTCATCTTCTAAACCTTCCGTTTGAATTTACCGGTGAATAGATAATTAGTTACAAGGCTCGTCAGAAAACTTGCAACTTCCATGGTGGTCTGAATGTCGTTTTTTCCGAGGCGTAATTCAAGCTCATCACAGCGCGCGATCAATCGCTTTACAAGTGAATCGATCGTGTATTTACGTTCGCTGGTAGCCCACACGACTGTGGAAATAATAGCTTTGCGATGCCGGTTCATAAAACGCCCGGCTGAATGTTCGCGCTTAGACAGCGTATTCTCGCCGTTAAAAATGCTTTTCAGATCGTTATCGTAAAAGTCTGGATAGTTGTCGGCATTTTCGCGTCGTCTTTTCTGATAATATTTTTCGAGCTTGGTCGTAAGGCGGTTAACGGCGCTCGGCGGCCGGCCTTTTTCGGCTACAATTTTAAGTTTGACGCTTTCTTTTGCCAACCGCCCCATGTATTCAAGTTTCTCAAGCGCAACCGGCCAGCGGCTGTATTCTTTTTCCCAGTCGCGCCCGGCATGCAGCCACACAGCGAAAGTTTCGGCAAAATCCTCATCGGGATGCGCCTGCGCATACCAGTGATCAAGATGTTTCACATAACTTTTACTATACGGCTGCGGCCGATAAGTTTCGGGCTGATACTCTAAACTTGGCGAGCCGAATACTTCGTGCCATTTTTTCCGTTTTGAAAATCGATAGCAGTGATCGAAACAATGCCCGGCCTCATGACGGAGAAGCTTCATGAACCATTCAGGCGTGCCGCCTTCAACATCGAACATCTGCGACTTTTCAAGATTCTTTAAACGCGTGTTCGCCAGATAAAACGGAACTGAAATAGCATTCATACCTTCGGGGCTGAACCATTCATCACCGAGAAAAATTTCGGGCCTGAACTGCAGCCCTTTTAATTCAAGCTCGGCATAAAGCTGCTTGATGTGCCCTTCGACTTCGGTGCCAGTGAGCGGCAACGCCAGATCTTTGAACCGTAGTTTCAAGACCTCGGCATCTGTCAATCCGGAAAGCTCCTGCGACTGGCCCGGCTTATTCAGCATAATTGCAATTTATATCCATACTCAAATTATTTCTGAGTAAAAATATGAAGTAAAGGACAAAAAAAATAAAATTCAGTATTTATAGCATTAATGGAAGTGACCCGGCTTCTTCAAATCCATCGGTCCAGATTTCGGTACTTTCGTACTTACATGTGTTTGAATTTACCGGTTTCCGGAAAAATAATTCATAATGAACATCCACACCTTGTGTTCCGGTAACGAACTCGTACGTCATCCTGCGAAAATCACCAGACAGCTTAAGTGCCGTTGAACGGATAAAAGCAACGTCGAACTGAACAGTGCCCGCGGAATCTAAGCACTTCAGAACTTCAGTTGCTCTGTGATAAAGGCAGCTTTCTGCCACAAAGCCGATTTCATTAAGCACGGTGCCATTGGTTTTGGAATCTTTAGCGAATTTATTGGCAGCGGTTTGCACAGCGGCTGCAAAACAGCTTTCAGTTCCCGGGCTGACCTGAGCAAAAGCAATGGAAGAAACAAATAACGAAATAAGTAGTATAAAGCGCATCGAATACCTCTTTTTTAGAGCTATCCTCATAGCACTAGCCGATATAGAAATGTAGCAAAATTGTGTCTTAGTCGATTGTCTAGCCACTTTTTCATGGCCAAACGTGCTTAAAAAGGCCTTGAACAGGCCCGGGGGTTAATCAATTAAATCTTAGTCACATCAATGGCAACATTTACCGATACACGATCTTTAACATTTACAGAAACCGGTCCGATCTTAAGCGGTTTAACCTGAACATTAAAATCCTTTAGCGATAAATTCAATTTGGCGTAAATTCTAAAGCCTTGTGCACCATTATTATTAAAAATTTTAGTAATCGTGATCTTTTCGAATTTAAAGATCTTACTTAACCCATGTATCGTCATGTTAACTGTCACATCAGAAATCTGCGGAATGCCAATTGAAAAGGGATCTTGAGCCAATGACATATTTAAAAAATCGAGTCTGATATTCGGATATTGTACCGAATCAGGCCCGGTTTCAGGCAGCGAATTGTCATTTGTACAAATATGTTCCTTAGGGAAGCGAGACTGGCTGTAGTCTATTCCAAGTGCTTCGCGCATGTGGCAGTCGCGCGTTGAATTTCCAGTTGTGAGGGCCTTGATGGGAACCTGAAAGTACGCACGAAGGACTTGATCGGCTTCGTTGGTAATGATGCCGCCTTGAATTTCGCTAACAATGCCGTCGTGCGTTCCGAAGCTGTAAGGGATAGAAAACGTCAGCATTTCTTTGACGAATCTTTCAGTCGAAATCTGGTAGTGAATTTCTTCAGCCTGTAAGTTGCCAATGAAAAGGCTGGCAAAAATGAAAAGTAATTGTTTCTTCATTGGCCGGGCCGCTTCTTTTGCAGGGATTTTTCTAATTCAGTAAAAACCTGATTTTGACTGGATTGAATATACTGCTCAACAAAGAATTTCTTGAGCGATGAAATTGCCGTCGCTCTGACATAACTCTGTACGTAATATAAGGTCTGGGGTCCCATTCGACGAGCCGTAATCAATGCTTCGCGGAAGTAAACCGGAGCCTCAATGCTTGGTTCATTTTCGCTAAAAGTAAGAAAATTGACCTGTGAATGCAACTCAGGGGTTTTTTCGAGATCGAAATTTAAGTAACAGTAATGTGACTTGCCAATCGTCGGCGCAGAGGTCCATTCGCAATCAAGCACTCCCTGTGCGGTCACTTGCGAGGTGATATTTTTAAGCGTAGAAAATGCCTTGCGCTTAAAACCGGTTTCTGCAGAAATTTCGATCAAGTCGGTTGGGTTGGCATTCTGAAAACATTTCGAGGCTTCAACTCTAATGACGCCTTTTTCAAATGCGGTCTCTGCTGCTTCTTTGTGACCTAAAAGTTTTGATCCGAAAGTGATTTTAATGGAGTCTTTGCAAACACCGTTCAGTGATTTTAAAAACCCAAGCTCTGTCTGAAGAATTTCGTCATACACCCGTTGCGGAAAATCCCGCACAAAATTTTCAGAAAGCTTCTGTCCGCCGGCTTCAAACTTTTGCAATTCGATGTACGCTTCGTTCGGGATGGTGATCGACTGAGCCTGCAACAACGGCGAAGCTAAGATTAAAAGCGATGCGAGTTGGATTCTAATCATTTGCAGGCGCCGGTGTAGTTTGTTTAAGTTTTTTAACCATGCATTTTGCTACGCGACCCGTCGTTTTTCTATAAATGGCTTTGGCTTCGTCTGCGGTGATGTTGTTTGCCGCAATCGACTCTTGCACTTGGCGCTCATTACTGAGTTCGGTGTAATCATACCAGCGTTTGGGTTCGACATTACGACCGATTCCTATCAGGCTGGAAAATCTATCAAAGAATAGGCGTTTTCGCCATTCAGCAGGCACGGCATTAAGCATCAGATCCACTGAAACCGACTGCGGAAGTCCCAAAGCCTCATCGGAGTTACGATACAGCATTTCGATTTCTAAACTGTTCGGATAGCGATGATTTTTATCCAAAAATTCGATGTAAGTGCGCTGGTAGAGTTTTGCGTAGGCATCAAATAATTGATCACGAACCTGCTTTCCGACTACGACGTCCCAGTTGCTTTCGACGACACATTTTCCAACGGTTATTTTTTTGCCGAATATTTTCGTTGCGCTGTGGGCGTATCCGTCTTTTTGCGCCGCTAAAATTTCCCAAGCGGCTAAAACCTGCCCGGCTTCGTTGCGAGAATACAATTCCGTGATTAGAGATTGTGTGAGTGGATTTTCGGGGCTACCGGGATAATCTCTTTGGGGATCGTTTAAAGCAAAGTTATCTGCGAAGCTGGTGCTTCCGAAGACTGTCAGCAAAGCAAAAATGGCTGCAATTGAAATTTTCATTGTGCCACCTCGGCATTTAAATAGGCTTTGGCTTTAACTAGACTCAACACCGACAATGCGGTGGTGAATGAATTTGAGCGCCATAAAATTGTATTACGAGCCATCGGCCCTGCGGAGAAAAAGACCTCGCCTTTCCAATAGGTTCGAGAGTTGTCTCTATTTTTAGACTGCGAAACAAGAAAATTGGCAGCACGGCGAACGATGTTCGTGTAGTTACGGTCATTAAGACTGATGTAATTTAACAGCGCACTGAGGGCCGAGGCCGTTGATTGCACGCGGTCTTCGCGTCCGATGCCTTCATCGTTCGACCAAGAACCATCTTCTTTTTGACTGCTGATAATAAGCTCGAGGGCCCGATCGCGGGATTGACTTAAGCACGTTGCTCCGGCCTTGTAGGCGTTTGAAATTGAGTAGATCGCACCGTAGGTATTCGGGTAATAAAGTCCGCAGAATTTGGCCTGAGTTTCGAAATTACGGGATTTTGTAATCGACTCATTCAATAATTTACAAGAGTCGGCGTAGCCGTTTTGATTTTGATTATTAGTTAACGTCATTAATCGCAACACGTTTGCATTGACGACACAGTCGACGTCGTTTCTGCCGAAAACAATGCGATAGCCTTTTTTCGGGCTATCATTCATACTTCTAAAGAACGAACTGGATTTTTCATTTTCATCCCATAACCAAGTCATGTAAGCGCCAGAGTTTTTGACTCCTCCGTTCAGGCGATTATACGGATGTGGGTCACGGCGCAAATCCCGAAATCTTTCAAAGGTATTTAAAGTTTCGGCCGGTACTGTAAATTCAGAGATTGGTTTTTGTTTCAGGATAAGATCGGCAAAGGCTAAAGCTGTGAAGCCCACCGAAGTGGTGTCGGCATCGGCAGGCACAAGCGCAAGACTCATCATTTTCCGTGGCACATAGTGAGGATCTAAAGGCACATGGAGCTTCATCCCCTGAAATTCGGTAAGTGGATAGTAAAAGAAGATGTCGCCTTCGCGATATCTCTCGAAGGAAGGTAAGGCTCTGTCAATTATTGAGGGAACATCTTGCAATTTTGAATCAAGCAGGTAGGCCTCCGACAATAAATTCATAATTGAGGCCGTCGCAAAGGCCGTGGGCTCTTGCGAGGGGCGGGCGAAGGGTCTACCAAGGCCAACAAGTGCAGGAATAAAATAGCTCTTCATCTCGACTGGCCACTCGCCGGGTATATAGTATCCCGAGTTTTGCGCAAACTGTTCTTGGCTGAGAAAGTTAAGACTTCTTTGAATGACCGTATCCATGTCGGAAAGGCCCTGATCGAGGGCGAATACCCGAACAGTAATCAGCGAGAGTAATAGAACACGACAAATGGTTTTCTTCATAATGCAGAAGGAGTAGCACAATGAATGCCTGCCACTGAATTCATATGTGGCCCACTAATGTAAGTTTTGCTGTCTAGTCTTTTGACAATGTCAAAAAAAAGTCACCCGCTATAGTAAAAAAGCGCAGTCGCGCTGACTATTTCAAATACGTATCAAACCAGGTGAACATTTCATAAAGAACATGCTCAACAGATTCAAGTGCTGCGTATCCGTGAGATTCTTCCGGCAATAAAACCAGTCTGACATTGGCGCCCTGACCTTTTAAGGCTTCGAAGTAGCGTTCAGATTGCAGCGTAAAGGTGCCGGCGTTATTGTCGGCCTGACCATGTATCAGCAACATCGGAAATTTCATTTTTTCAGCCTCGTAAAACGGCGAAACTTTAAGATAGGTATCTTTAGCATCCCAAAAAGTCCGACGCTCGCCCTGAAATCCGAAAGGAGTGAGGGTTCTGTTATAAGCACCCGACCTTGCTATTCCGGCGGCAAACAGTTTTGAATGGGTCAATAAATTTGCAACCATAAAGCCGCCGTAGCTATGTCCGATAAGTCCCACTTTTTTAACATCGATCAGATTTTTTGCGGCAACGGCCGCAATTGCGGCCTCGGCGCCGGCAACCAACTGCGGCAAAAACGTATCGTTCTTGGTTTCAGGATGCCCGATGATCGGAATTTGCGCGTCTTGCAGGTAGGCGTATCCGCGCAGCGTAACGTAAACGGCATCGGCTCTAAACGGCGTTTCATATTTATACGGAG
>JANOJH010000792.1:0-9032 GCA_031408135.1 Bdellovibrio sp.
CCGCAGCCGCAATCGAAGTTGTTAGGATATAGAGTGGGATCACCGCCAGAATTCGCGCCCAATGAGTTTCAACGGCCTGAGCGCTCAGAGTTTCCGCGAAAAAGCTAACCGCCACGACAATGAAAATGAAGCTCATGCTAACGAGTAAAGTTCTGCGTCGCTTCGACGAACTGACAGTCGCAGAGTTTATTTTTATTGAAATATACTGCAGCAGGCAAACACTGCCGGCCACCAGATAAGCCAGCGGCGTCAGGTACAAAATGATGTTTTCAGAGACTCTTCCGCTGTCGTTGAGGATTTTTGAAAGGAATAACAAGACGAGAAAAGAAATCGGAACAGCCAGGCTAACCGATTTCAACAACGATGAAGGCCCCCGTGAAAACGCAAGCCCAAAGCCGATGACGGCGAAGAATTCCGCGAAAAGTGTTGCATTCAGCATCGGATAATAAAATCCGGGTCCGAGCAGCCGAAAGGTCGAATCGGCAATTATGAACTGCGAGAACGCCAGAACCAGTGAATAGGCAGCCGCGGCTGAATACTCGACGCTGGTTTTTTTGATCAGCGCCGCATATCTGAAAATCAAACCAAAAAGAAAAAATACCGCAAAAAGCACATAGTAACGGGTATCATTCGCAAAAGCCGTCCAACGGATCTGTTGGTCGCTGTTTTTCGATGTAAAAAATCCCATTTTCGGCACGAACCAGTCTGAATCGATTGTTTGCATTTTGCCGCTTCTGAAAACTGCGATCGCAACGTGCAGCGGTTTTTCTTCAAGCAGGCGTTCGGTTGTAAGGTCGACAGCTATGGGCATATCATTCTCGAGAAAGTCACCGACCTGAATTCGTGTACCATCGACCCACACTTCGTAACCGCTGTAGAGCATTCCGAGCATCAGTCTTGTAGCCCCTAAGGAATTGGCCCGTTTGAGTTCGGCCGGCATCAGCCGCAGGCCAAGCCAGAAAGGTTTTTTCAGATCGGCAGAAAGTGCTTTGAAATATTCGGGAGCGCGGCGTTTAACAGGAGCATCCCAGAGTTCCGGATTGGCAGGTGATGCTGGGCATAAGCTTGTACGCTTTTCGCCCCAGCAATCAGCCGGTAAGGCTTCAATCATGAAGCTCCAGCGTGCGGGTAGGATTTCGAGCGTTGCAAGGTGCTGACTGTCTTGAAATTTATTCCAGAGCAGGGTTAATCCGCCGAGCAACGAGCTGATAACAAGAACATTCATGACGATGTCGCGCGAAAGCTGCGACTTTTTTTTTGCCCCGTTTTCACGGTATAAAATCTGCGCGACCTGATCGGTTCTATCAATGATGGATTTTCCTAATTTCATGCTTTCTTGTCGGAATAGTCAGCGAAACTTAACAGTGCGACTTTGGTCGGGCTACCCGAGCTATTCGCTGATCCGTGTGAGTGCGGTTTTTTCAAATTCGCAGCCAAGAATCAGATTTTCTGCAAGCATCCGGTAAAAGTGTTCCATTCCGATTTCCAGCACCAGGATATCAGACACGGTCTGCACGGAGGCCGTTCTTTTTCCGCGGGTGAGTGTCAGTGCAATTTCACCGAAACTGTCGCCTTGGCCGAGACTGCGGATAAAACGCTGATCTTTAATGACGTTGACTGTGCCTTGAACAATCACGTAACAGGTTTTACCGGAATCTCCCTGTTTGCAGATCAGCGTACCTGCCGGAATGTTTTTTATTTGGCCTGAAAAGATAAGCGCATCAAAACACTCCTGTGGCAGACTGCGGAAAATTTCGGATTTCAGCAGGGCATGAATGACCCAGATCCTTGTCTGAAGTTCGCGGGCTTTGTCGGTCTTGATCAGATCGTCATATTTTTCGGGCAGGTATTTCAGCACCATAATCCGACAAGGCTCGTCTGTGATTACGGTTGCGGTCCGTGATTCGCCGAAGAAGAAACCGGCTTCGCCAAAAAGACTTTTTTCATTTAAGACAACCCATTTTTGCTGGAGACCCTTCGGATCTTTTTTAAAAACCGAAGCTTGTCCGGCCAGCAAGACCAGCAAAGAGCGCTCAAGCGAACCCTGCTGACATAGCACGATGCCGGCAGGTACGCTGATAACGCTGGAATTCTGCAGGAACAATTTCAGAATTTCAGGTTTAAGCGATCTGAAAAACGGCACGGTCGAAATTTTTTCTTTGTCGGGAACTGCCGATTTCTCCGAAGCGAAAAACGGGGCAGAAAGTTTCTCAAAAAATCCGCTTTCGGTTGGCCGGTATTTTGTGAAATATTCATGGAAAGCAGTATTGCCGATTTTCTTCTGACTCAAAAGTTTTTCAATCAGATCGAGCACCAACTGAAACGACACCAACTGCCCCCGACTGAAGAAGTGATTTGCAACTTCTACAATACTGAAGGACCTCGTAAAAAGATCCAGAATTTCCAATTGATCGTTTTTCAGCGGTCCAAGCTCTGCCACAGTTGTGGGGCTTAGATTCAGCTTTTCGTTTTCAATTTTCATATAGATATTAACCGTTGCGGATGAGGTTCGGTCAATGACATTTTGTGTAATACCAGTCAGATCAATTCGGGATTCTGACAAGATTCTGTTAAGATTCTCCTCGGAAAAGCGGGTAAACAAAAAAATTAGAGCAAAATGATACAGACTTAAGACTTATCGGGAATTCCATGTTTTTCATAGCTATACTGAACATTGGCAAAACCGAATACTCTATGAAGGCGGCACGTATGTTCAAACCGAATACCAAATTTCTTATAGTGGATGACTATCTCAGCATGAGGAAAATAATTAAGAAGACGCTTTCAGATATCGGCTATACAAATGTTGTTGAAGCCTTCGATGGTCATAATGCTTACGAAAAACTGGTGGAAAATGTAAATACCGCTGAACCGATCGAATTTATTATCTGTGACTGGAACATGCCGAAAATGCTGGGGATTGATTTTCTGAAAAAATGCAGATCTGAAAAAGCCTATGAGGTAATTCCGTTCGTTTTAATTACCGCTGAAAACGATCAAAGAAAAATTGTTGAGGCGGTCAAGGCCGGCGTAACCGATTACGTTATTAAGCCCTTCAGCCCGGCGTTGTTGAAATCCAAGTTTGAGGTTTATTACAAAAAACTGTCTGCTGGCAAAGTCAGTGCGAAAGTAGTCTGATATTTATGGGAGTTGCAAAAATTTCTTCCCTCCATCCTTTTATGAACAGCGAAGTCATCGTTAACATTTCAAATGGCGTCATTGAAACTCTCAAGACAATGGCGCAGGTTTCGGGCCTGTTTGAAAAATCCTATGTTGAAAGAAACTGGAAGGCACCGACCGAAGTTTCAGTCTATATCGCGCTTGAATCGCCGCCGTGCTATGGCCAGGTCAGATTTCATTTTTCGAGAAATGTGTTAAGACAATTACATAAATTAATGATGAACGAGGAAGTTGCACCGGATTCAAATGAAATTATCGATTGCATCGGTGAGCTTTCGAATATGTGCTACGGCTACGCAAAAGCCAAACTCAATATGCAGGGCTACCAGTTGCGAATGGCATTGCCACATCCGAGTAAAACCGAAGACTTGCCGCCATTGATTTCAAAACACCCGCATATCATTATTCCGTTTAAGGTTTTTAACGAGATTTGTTTCATTGAGATCGTAATTTTATAAAAACCAAACAGGTTTAAAACCAGATAAAATCCAGCCAAACAGGAGAAGTATTAAGTAAACTCAGCTCGGGCAGGAAGTCGCGATCATGGGTTTCGATGGAATAAAGGCCATAGGGCGTTTCTGAAAAAATACTGCCTTTCGGCGGCCTTTTTTTATAGTCTGAAATTTCATACGCATACATTAAAAATTCATTCTGCGAAGATGTCGTATAGCACGCACGGATAAGTGCATTGAAGACTTCAACATGACTTGCGATCAGAAAATGCAGCAGCCTGAAGTTTAATGCTTCCTGCTTCTGACTTCTTGAAAACGGACGAGTGAGGCGTCGGCCAAAACCCAGCAACTGCGCCACTTTAAGAAATTGCCGCAAATTATGCGACTGAGCGCTGTATTCCTGCGGTAAATAATCCTGAAGCAGGCTTGAACTGATAGGTTGCACGCACCCGATAATTTTGTGATCGTGATCAAACGCCAGCAGAAACTGGCTCCATGAATAAAGCAATGAGCCATCAATGTAATCCGACAGATTTTCATTTATTTCATGTGGAATAAAATCGAACTGGCGGCAATTGAGCGAAATGTACTCGAGCAAGGCCTTTTTATCGGAAGAACGATAGGCTCGAACCTGGATATTTTTATTTGGACGATTAACCAACGGGTAAAAACCATGAATCGAAACCAGATGGTAGGAACGGGCCAGCGAATATTGCGGCTGATGAACCCTTTTCAGTTTCGGACGGATAAAGGCATTCATCGACTGAGTTTCGGTTTGATTAATCGACGTGATAAAGCCGTCAAATTTTTCAACCTCGCGGAGCTTTTCAAGTATCGGGTGAAAAAATTTCGACCACGACATAATAACCTTCCGGTTTGAAGATATTCGAAGATCGCAGGCCTGTGCAAGTTTCAGAGTGCGGCCCTGAAAGGCAAGATTTCGGAATAGAAAAGAAGCTGTACCGACGATTTCACCTTCATCTTTGATGATGTAGGTTTTGTAAGGCAACCCGATGCGCTGATAGAAAGAAAAAAAATGCTGTTCGCGCTGAATTTTAACATCGATTTCACCCTTGGTCGGGATGGACGTAAAAAAATCATTTAACTTCTGCGAGTTCTCAGCAGTGGCTTCTTCCAGAACCAGGCTATCAGACATTCTCTTTTTTCCAGATGGTTTCGGATTGTTTTTTTTGCAGATTCACCCAGCGTGACCAGACAAACAACAAATCACTCAGGCGGTTCAGGTAAATCAAGACGTTTTGATAATGGCCTTCCCGAAGATAAATTTCGCTGCTGCGTCTTTCAGCGCGCCGGCAAGCTGTGCGGCTGACATGAATGAAACTTGCCGTTAAATCTCCGCCGGGCAGTATAAAATTTTTAAGTGGGGGCAAGGGCTCGGTGTAGAGGTCGATCCAGTTTTCAAGCTGGGTTACATGGGCTTCGGTGATCTGGGGTAATTTCATAAAAACTTCGGCATCTGAAGTGGCCAGCAGCGATCCAACGGAAAACAGCTGATTCTGAATCACTTCAAGCTGGGTATTAAGGCCTGAAAAAAGGGGTTCCGACGCTATTGAACTTCGGACCACGCCAAGGCTTGAGTTCAGTTCGTCAACGCTTCCGTATGCTTCAACGCGCGGATTGAATTTTTCAACGCAAGACCCATCAACAAGTTTTGTCGTTCCTTTATCGCCGGTTTTTGTGTAGATTTTCATATATTGTTATTCCAATGGAGGTTTACGGATGAGTCAAACTATTCCGCTTTTTGTTTCGATTCCGCATTCGGGAGAGCGGATTCCGCATCAGACTCCGTGGTTGGAAAATCTGCCGGAAGAAATCCTGATGTCCGATGTGGACCGCTATGTTGATCTCCTTTATAAACCGGCTTTAAATGAGTTGCAGTTGCCTTATGAATTGACCGAGTGGCACCGCTACGCGGTTGATCTGAACAGAATTCCTGAAGACGTTGATGCGGCTTCGGTATTTGATGCACCGAAAAAAGCCGGTAGCCACAGCGACGGTTACCACTGGGTGCTGACTAAAAATGAAGTTCAGTTGATGCCACGGCCGATGTCGCGCAAGAATCACGAAGAACTGACGGAACTTATTTATGAACCCTTTCATGCAGGCCTCAGAAAACACTATGAAAATTTTAAAAACCGGAATTTTAAAAATGTTTTTCATATCGATGCGCATTCAATGCCTTCACTTGGTACTCGTTTGCATAGGGATCCGGGCGAAAAGCGGGCCGACATCGTCGTCAGTGATTGTCTCGGTAAAAGTTGCCATCGGCACTTTCGGGATTTAGTGATTGCGGCTTACGCAGCTTCCGGATTCAAAGTCGGCTATAACTGGCCTTACATGGGAGGCCGCGTTACCGAGCAGTATGGCAAACCCTTGCAGGGTCAACAGGCCATTCAAGTTGAAATTAGCAGAGCACTTTACATGGATGAAAAGACTAAACAGCTATTACCTCAGCATAAAAATATTCAACATAAAATAACAGCGGCACTGACCTATATAAAATCTGAGCTTCCCAAAATAAATTTATCAGAGTAGCGTTTTGTAAACATGATTTTTAAGAATAAAACTATCAGTAAATTCTGGAGATTTTCGAGCTCATTTCAATTGGGTATCCCAATTTTGACTGTGATTGCCTGCTTGATTGCCTGGGGTACCATCGTTGAGTCCAAATACGATGCTTTGACAGCAAAAAAAATCGTTTATGATTCATGGATGATGACAACAGTGATGGTTCTGCTTGTCTACAATTTAACCATTGTTGTGATCGATCGTTGGCCTTGGCAGTTGAGGCATTATCCTTTTATTACAGTTCATGCGGGCCTTATCATGATCATTTTCGGGAGCTTTGTTACGTCGAATTACGGGCTCGATGGCCAGATGGTCGTGGGCATAAATGGCAAGAACAATCTGGTTTCTGTTGGACAGACCGATCTTGTGGTTTATGCCACTTTTGACGGCGACCGGTATTCTAAGGTGGTCGATCGCGAAGTTGATTTTTTTAACAACACTCCGACCCCGCAAAAACCCTACGTACTTGAACTCGGTGAAGATAAAATTGAAATCCTCGAGTATATTAAATACGCGCGGCTGCAAAATAAGGTTAAAGCGGCAACCGACCAGAATGCCGGGGCTTCGGTGCGCTTCCAGTTGATGAATGCGAATGTTAAACAGGTTGAACAAATAACCCAGCCCAAAAAAAATAAGCTTGTCACATTTAATCTTGGGCCGGCAAAAGTTCATCTCGGTGAAATTCCGGCTATGCCGCCCCCAGCAAATGAAATTTATTTAAATCCAATCGATAAGGACAGAGTTAAATACACTATTATTTACAAGGATGAAAAACGTGGCCGGAAAACAGGGGAACTCAAAATCGGCGAGGTCGTTGCAACCGGGTGGATGGAGCTTGAACTCCGCCTGCTAGATTATCTTCCGCTGGCCGAAGAAACCTATGAAGTTACCCCGCAGGAACGCCCTTCAGATCTGACAACGACGACAGTAAAAATCCGGCATAAAAAAATTGAACGCTGGCTTGCGCTTAATGATATCGTCAAGCTCTTCGGCACAAAAAACGCCTACTTGCTTTCGTATCAAAATCGCAAAATCGATTTGGGTTTTGATCTGAATCTCAAAAAATTCGAAGTTCAGCGGTATCAGGGCACCAATCGGGCCATGGAATACTCAAGTCAGGTTGAAGCCATTAACCCAACCTCTAAAGTTGAGCAGGTTATTTCGATGAATGAGCCGATGAAATTCATGGGCTACACGATCTATCAGGCAAGCTTTCAGGAAGACGAGACCGGTCAACCGGTGGCTTCGGTTTTTTCAATCAATCAGGATCCTGGCCGCTGGATCAAGTACATCGGGTGCTTGATTTTTTCGCTTGGGATAATCTGGCTTTTTTATCAACGTCGTAAAAAGATTATCGCATTTTAACAGAAGGGTTAACTTCATTTATGAGCAAAATTACTTTTCTAATTTGTTTGTTTTTTTCTACTTTGGTTTTTGCAGAAGTCGGCGAGGGTATCCGCTACTTACCGGTGCAGGATGCCGGCCGGGTTAAACCATTCGATACATTTGCAAAAGAAACTCTCGAGCTGGTTTACGGAAAAAAACAATATAAGCCCAAAGCAGATACCAAAGCCGTTCCGGCCCACTGGGTCGTGTTGACTTGGATGCTGTCGCCTGAAAGTTGGGTCAATCGACCGCTTTTTGAAGTGAAGCACCATGAGATTCTTCAAAAACTGAAGCTGCCGATCGACAAAAAATATTTTTCCGGCGAAGAATTATTTAAATCCGAAAATTTTGTCAATTTGATGCAGGAACTGCAGAACAAACGCGAATCCAAAGAGAAACTCACCCCGTATTTTCAGGCCATCCAACGCATCGAAAACCAATTTTTTATTTTTCGCGAAATGGCTTCCGGTAAACTTCTCAAAATATACCCGGTGCCAGATAAAGATGCCTGGTTATCAGTTGCCGATCTGCCGGTAGAAATTCAACCGGCGTTTCTTGAAATCAGTAGAAACGTGGCCACCCATCTAGGTCTTAAAAGTGATGCGAATGCCCCTGCGGATCAGATTAAATCCGTAGCCGAAAAACTGGATCAATCCATTTTGGCTTTTCAGGAACTTGCAAACAAATCGGATCCTGAAAAATACAAGCAATCCAGTAAGGTTAAAACCGAAGTTTTTTACTATGATATGCATCCGTTCCGCCTTGCTTATATCAACTATCTGATCGCCGTGCTGATTTTGCTTTTCATCTGGATCCGAAATATCAACTCAGGCATGGGTTTCGCGTGGTTTTTTGTGAGCGTGGGCTTTGCGCTGCATATTTTCGGTTTTGCTTTCCGTATCTTCCTAGCTGAACGGCCGCCGGTTACAAATATGTATGAAACGGTGATCTGGGCATCATTCGGAGCGGTTTTATTTTCAATTATACTTGAAATGGTTTATAAATATAAAGTCATTTTACTCGGTGGTTGTTTGATGGGGCTTTTTGCTTTGGTTCTTGCGGATTCCGCACCGGCCATTCTCGATCCCAGTTTGCAACCTTTAGAGGCGGTTTTGCGCAGTAATTATTGGTTAATCGTTCACGTGATGACGATTACGATTTCGTATGCAGCGTTCTTGCTGGCGTTCGGACTTGGTGATCTTGGGCTGATTTATTTTGCAATTAACGAGGAAAAATACGCCGATCAAATTCAGAAAACGACGATAGGATGTTACCGTTCAATGCAAATCGGAGTAGTATTTCTAGCGGCGGGAACTATCCTCGGCGGAATCTGGGCGGATTATTCGTGGGGCCGATTCTGGGGTTGGGATCCTAAGGAAACCTGGGCACTGATAGCACTGCTTGGCTACATCATTGTTCTTCATG
>JANOJH010000827.1:0-1162 GCA_031408135.1 Bdellovibrio sp.
AAGAAGTAATTATTGTGGAGCCACCGATTACTGAAACGCCAGCACCTGGCCCTACCCCCTCAAAAGGTTCAGCGGATTTTACAAAGTTTGTGGCTATTGGCAATTCTTTTGTAGCGGGCATGCAGGGACAGGCACTTTTCAATGATGGTCAAAGCAACTCTATGCCTAAAATACTGGCAAAGCAATTCGAATCAGTCGGTGGTTCGGCAACTTTTAACCAGCCTGATATAAATTCTGTAAATGGCTACAATCCAATATCTTCAATCCCCGGGGTTATAACTCTTGGTCGATTGATTCTATTCGATCCGGATGGAACTGGCCCGCGCACGGCAGCGCCTACCCCAGCGAAGTTCCCAGGTTCTTCGGTAACATGCCCTTCAGCAGTTACTACCCCACCACTTCCAGTTCCTTACAACACTGCTGATTTTCCCGGAGCATTTGCCGGCAGTAAAGCTACCCTAAATAATTTTGGAGTGCCTTTGATCTATCTTGGGCAAACATTAACTCCAGCAACTGGCGGACCGGGGGTCTCGGGTAATCCTGCATACAGCCCTTTCTACGCGCGCTTTGCTTCAGCCCCAAGTCCTTCGGGGGCACCAGGCTCTGGCTCTACTATAATTGGTGACGCTAAAACGGCAGCGGGTAGTTTTTATCTTATATGGCTTGGCTTCGATGACGTCTTACTTCATGCTGCCACCGGAGCAGATGGAGCTTCTGCGGGAACTTTTCCTATGACAAGTCAAGCTAGTTTTAACGGCCAATTTAATGCAGCTATATCAACCTTGCTAGGTGGAACAACATTCAAAGGAGTTGTAGGCAATATTCCAAACTTTACAAGCCTTCCGTATTTTTATACAGTGCCATGGAATACCATAACACTAGATGCTTCAACCGCGACTACATTAACCACTAACCTGGCAACGAACTACAATAATTTTCTAAATGCTATGGTGGGAGCAAACGTCATCACTGGGGCTGAAAGAGACAAAAGAAAATTAACCTACGCTGCCGGAAAAAATGGGGTCTTATTAGTCGATGAACAACTTACTGACCTAACCGCAGCAATGAATGCCAATGGTGCCGGAGCTTTGGTGCCCTATGCCCGCGCACGACAAGCAACAGCAACGGATTTGGTGCCCCTGGCGGCAGGCTCAGTTTTAGG
>JANOJH010000829.1:0-1557 GCA_031408135.1 Bdellovibrio sp.
GGCTGACCGCACTGACCCATTTTTTTGTAGACCCTGGATTTCAATACACACTTAATCCGGATTATTACGATAACGATCTGGATGAGTTTCTTTTTGTGAAAAAAACCGGCTACTGCGAACACTTCGCGGCAGCCTATGCTACACTTGCGCGCGCACTTGAAATTCCTGCACGGGTGGTTATTGGCTATCAGGGGGGCACCTATAATGAATTCGGCGACTTCTGGAAAGTGAGTCAGCGGGATGCGCATGCGTGGGTTGAAATAGGTTTGAACGGCACCTGGACACGTATTGATCCTACAGGTTTTGTTGCTCCACTTCGATTGACGCTGGGAAGCGGCGGTTATTTTACTCTGAGTGAGGCTGAACAAATTGAGTTTTCAAGAGAACAGACGTGGAAGGATTTCAGCAGCATCCGGATTTTATACCTGAAGGCAATATCTCTGGTAGACAGTGTAAATTTCAGTTGGACCATGCTGTTCTTAAACTATGATCTGCAGGCGCAGTTGGAATTACTGCGTAGCATCGACTTTTCAGGTTTTCTTTTGGTCGGGGTATCCCTTGTTGTTGGATTTTTTCTGTTTTCTAAACGTCGGCCTCGACCTGCGCCAAAACATCAACTGCAGGAATTATTTTTTGCAATTGAAATTTGGGCCCAGCGAAAAAAACTGAATTATCCGGCATCAAGTACACCCTTAGAGATTCTTCAGTTTATTTCGTGGAAAGTACCGGAATCTAACTCATTTATTTCAGAATTTAGAGCGGAGTATATACGGCTGGTGTATCAGGAAAGGCCAGCAAATACCGACTACCGCAAATTGCGGCGGAACTGGAATTCCTTCAGCCGGGAGAATTCAATATGAAAACGCAGTGTTATTAATTCTTTGGAGGACTTTTGGAAACTGGTAAAACTTCAATCGCAGATTTTAAATCGCATTTTTATTCCGGATCTGATTTCATTCATTTGAACAACTCGGGTCTGGCATTGATTCCGGATTTGAATCGCGATCTTGCATACCATTGGCTGCAGAGGCTCTACAAAGAAGGGGCTTTCTGCGCGATTCAGGGCTGGGACCAAACAGAAGTAACACGGCAAAAGCTGGCGCACTTTATCGGGGCAAACCCAACCGAGCTTTCTTTTTTTCAGACCACGGCTTCAGCACTTTCTCAGGTTGCATTCGGTCTGACACTGCAACCACTCGATGAAATTCTGATCTGGGATCAGGAATATCCTACAAATTTTTATCCCTGGAATCGGGCAGCAGAAAGAAGCAATGCAAAGCTTATTCAAGTGGAATCCGAAAATTGGCAAACACCGGTAAAAAATATTTTGAACCGAGTCACCGAAAAAACGCGGGTAATCGCGGTATCGTGGGTGCAATATCAAACAGGCGCCGTCACTGATCTGAAGGAGCTTTCAACAGCATTGAAAGGCCGTAACATCTGGCTGGTAGCGGATGTCATTCAAGGCGTTGGTGTGCGCCCGTTGAACTTTCACGATACAGGTTTTGATGTTATCTGCGGCGGCAGCCATAAGTGGCTTTGCTCATCATACGGGGC
>JANOJH010000837.1:0-5154 GCA_031408135.1 Bdellovibrio sp.
CTCCGCTGACGCTGGGCCAGGAGTTCTCGGGCTATTCAACGCAATTGAAAAATTCTTTGGTTCGCATTAAAAATACCTTGCCGCATCTGCTTGAGCTTGCACTGGGCGGAACAGCAGTTGGCACCGGACTTAATACCCATAAAGATTTTGCCGTTAAAGCGGCAGCGGAGTTGCATCCATCAGATGCGTTCTGCCGATTTTAACAATCGGCCGGAATTCAACCGATTTGGCTTCAAGCGCCTTTTGCAATTTTTCAAGCATCGGAATCAGGCGCGTGTGAATGCGTTCCGCAACCGAAATATGCATCGCGGTCGGAAAAGTGTCATTTGAGCTTTGGCCCTTGTTCACATCATCGTTCGGATGAATCTCTTTATTCGGAAGAGTCAGATTTTGCATTGTCATCGCACGGTTGGCGATAACTTCGTTGGCATTCATGTTCGACTGCGTACCTGAGCCCGTTTGCCAGACAACAAGCGGAAAATGAGAATCCAGAACGCCGCTGATAACTTCATCGGCTGCACGAATAATAAATTCGGATTTTTTCTTATCGAGCAAACCTAATTCGGTGTTTGTCATTGCCGCACATTTTTTAAGAACGCCGAAGGCTTTGATCATCTCGCGCGGAAATCGGTCGCCGCCGATTTTAAAATTTTCAGTGGACCTTTGAGTTTGTGCGCCCCACAGAGCGTGCGCCGGAACTTTTATATCACCCATCGTATCTTTTTCAACTCTAAAATCCTGAGACATTTTGCCTACCTCAAATTCTTAATACTTTTTTCACCACGAACAACTTGGCCGACACTGGCCTGATCTGTTGGATAAATGACAAGCTCGCTAATATTAACATGAGCTGGCTGACTCAAACACCACAAAATAGTGTTCGCGATATCCTTAGCTGATAGCGGCATCATCTCACTGTAAACAGCATCCGCTTTCTGCTGATTTCCTAAGCGAACTGTTGAAAATTCGGTATTTACCATTCCCGGTTCAATATTTGTTACCCTGACACCGGTGCCTTTCAGATCCATTCGCAGCCCATCGCTAATGGCCCTGACTGCAAATTTGGTAGCACAGTAGACCGCCCCACCCTCATAAACCAGACGTCCGGCGACCGACCCCATATTCACAATATGGCCACGGTTTCGGATCAGCTCGGGCAGAAACTGCCGGCTCATGTACAATAGGCCCATTACATTGGTCTCGAACATTTCATCCCAGTCGTCGGTATCCGAGTTCTGAAAAAGCTCAACTCCCTTGGCAAGTCCCGCGTTATTAATAAGAGTTTTCAATTGTAATTTTTTCTTCGAAATTGCTGCTAACAGCCCCGCAACTTCCTTTTTATTCTGCACATTCAATTTAAAAATATGAACATTTTCCGCACCTAACTCAACACACTCTTTCTGAAGTTTTTTTAATCGGCCCAATCGGCGCGCTGTCAGAATAAGATTACATTTTTTTTTGGCCAACTCCATTGCGGTTGCCGCGCCAATTCCCGCTGAAGCTCCGGTTATAATTGTATAAACTTCTCTTGAATGATTTTGACCTTTATTTTGCGATTTTTTCATACTATATCCTAACCAAATTTTAATGATTATTTAAGGAGAAATATATAATGCCGGTTAAATACATACTTTTCGTGTTTTCTATCGCTGCTGCTTTTAATGCCAGCGCCGATGTCATGAGCGGCTACTTCAATTTAAGCAATTTATGGGGCAAAACCGATGCGGGCCAATACTTCGTTGGCCTGACTCTCAATGTGAAAAATTCTGCAACTCTAAAAGTGACGCAAAAGTTGTCAGGACCGCCGTCAGAAGACCAGCCGGGTTCTGAGGCACAGGTCTGCCTGACGGAATTCCGGGTTAACGCAGGTCAACTCACACTAATTTTAACCGATACATTAAAAAATTATGCAATTCAGGAAACTCAGAATATTTCGATCTACACCAGCTACTATGACCAAACCGAAAAGTGCACTTCAGTAGATGAACTCTTACAGACCAATTTGGGATTTATGCCGTATTTCAATGTCGGTACAGTTACAATGAACTACCCTGCACCAAAAGACTTCGATGAAATCCGAACAGCAATCACCGTATTTCCTTACGGCTACCATGTAAATCTGAAATTTGAAAAAAACTCCGATGGTTCATACACGGCAGTTAATCTCAAATCGCAGCTTTCTGCTCAGGTAAAACGCGGCAACAAAGAAGCTCTAAGTTACTACACGTTTGCACAAAAAGAAAATTCTACCCTCTCATTAGGTTACGGCTTCATTGAACTCAAGTAATCAACAACATCATTCATACTGGCTCATGAAAACTGAGCCTGAGGTTTTTTCAATTGATGACCTCAGGAAAAATAAAAAAAGCCTGTGGGAAGGCGTGCGTAATTACCAAGCTCGCAACTATATGATGAAGGACATGCAGGTCGGCGACGATGTACTCCTTTACCATTCGAATTCAGACCCTTCTGGCGTTGCAGGCCTCGCAACCGTCAGCAGCAAAGCTATACCTGACCCCACGCAATTTGATAAAAAATCCGAATACTACGACCCGAAAGCCACAAAAGAAAAGCCGATCTGGTTCTGTGTTGAAGTGAAGTTTAAGTCGAAATTCAAATCATTTATTCCGCTCGAGGCTCTGAAGCAAGATCCACATCTCTCTGACATGGGTGTCATTAAAAGAGGTTCAAGGCTTTCTATTCAACCGGTTTCGCCGGCCGAATTCGAACACATCCATAAACTCGGTATTCATTAAAAATGAAACTCTATCTTGCTCCGATGGAAGGGGTCACCGACTGGGCCATGCGGGATTTGCTGACCGAAGTTGGTGGTATAGATCAATGCACAACTGAGTTTTTACGCGTAACAGACAACCTTCATTCTGACGCCGTTTTCTATAAAAACTGTCCTGAACTACTGACGGGCTCTCGCACCCGCAGTGGGGTTCCAGTGTTTGTCCAGTTACTTGGCGGCAAAGTTGAACCTCTAGTGCAAAATGCGGTGCGAGCTCAGCAACTGGGCGCCTTGGGGATAGATCTTAACTTCGGCTGCCCTGCTAAAACCGTCAATCGTCACGATGGCGGTGCCACTCTGCTGAAATCAACGGATCGCATTTATACAATCGTAAAAGCGGTGCGCGATGCTGTGCCGGCTGCAACGCCGGTTACCGTAAAAATCCGCCTTGGTTTTGATGAACCAACCGCCTGCCTTGCCAACGCTCAGGCGATTGAAGCCGCAGGCGCCGATTGGCTGACCGTTCATTGCCGCACAAAAACCGACGGCTACAAGCCGCCCGCGTACTGGGAATGGATCGCAAAAATAAAAGCGGTCAGTTCAATTAAGATTGTGACCAACGGTGAGATCTGGAACACGCTCGATTTTGATAACTGTGCGCGCATCGCAAAAACCACTGATTTTATGATCGGGCGAGCTGCGCTTCGGGACCCTTTTTTATTTAAAAAAATAAAGGGTCTGGAAAAAATTCCAGATTTTGCACAGGTTAAAACCCTGCTACCGGCCTTTTTTGATTCCAGTTCTATTTATGTCAGCCCGCCATTTGCGGTTGCGCGAACGAAAAACTGGCTCAAACAGCTTTCATTTGTTACGCCTGAATTTCATCAGATTTTCGAGGAACTGAAGCTCATTACCAAGCCTGTTCAGTTTAAGGAAAGACTTGTTAATCTCTGAATGAAAGTCTAAATTAAGAGCATGAAGCAAAACGCGACAATTAAAATGATAAAAAAAGATCCGTGCCCGTTTTGCGACCGCGCACTCAGGCTTCTGAGCAACAAAGGTTACGAAGTTGAAATTGTCGATCTGACAAACAATGTGGATGAACTGCGAACGTGGAAAGCAAAAACCGGCTGGCAAACCGTTCCGATGATATTTATTAATGACGTTATGATCGGCGGCTACAACGACCTTAAATCTTTGGATGAAGAAGGCAAACTCGAGCAAATGGTAATGGGGCCTACTTAACAGGTTCCTTGATTTCAATCTGGGGGCGAGTGTCATAGCCTTGTTTGATCCAGATGCCGACCGTCACTGCCGTTACTGCTATCGATAATAAAAAATAAATTACAAATTTTTTGCCGTTCATGCTCTACTTCCTTTTTTACAGCTCTTTACTGTCTTAGTTCTGTTCTCGGATTCATTCTTTGTTCTTGATCGAAAAATTCTGTTGTCGCGTCTCTTATCTGCGCAATAGTACTACAGCGGCTGGCTTTAGCCATCAGTGCATGACCGAACTCTAGCCAGACATGAGTGGTGCGAATATAGAATTGAATTTTTCGCATTGTCAGCGACTCACTTACATTGGCATCCAACATAAAACTTTCTTCGCAGTAGCCGATAAATTTCAGAAGGCAACGCCCGTATTCGGCGCCTTCTTCTTCAGGAGTTTGCGGCGCTTTGCGGTTTTCAAAACCAACTGGCGCTTCAAAATTCAGGTGCTCGCCCAGTTGCCACATCATCCATGGCCTTGCCGCAAGCGCCCGCCCGGCCATGGCTTTGTCGGCCCCGGTTTCACCTAGCATCTGCACCACATCGGTAAAAATCTGAATGTCGCCGTTACCGATGATCGGAATCTTCACATTCTTTTTCAATTCTGAAATTTGCGACCAATCAGCCATGCCTTTTCTTTTTTGCTCGGCCGTTCGCGGATGCAGAGTAATCCAATCGGCCCCGGCGTCAGCCAGCTTTTGTACGAATTTGATCAATTCGGGCACAGATTTTTCGCTGCCGACGGCCCGCAGTTTTACCGAAACCGGCACTGTCGAATGCTTTTTGGTTATTTCCACGACTCGAGCTGCGTATTCAACATCTCCCATCAGGGAAACGCCGTAATTGTGCTTAAGGGCCTTCTGCACCGGACAGCCCATATTGATATCGATGCCTGAAGCACCCCACTCATTAACTAAACGAATGACTGATTTCTCGATCGGAATTTCTTCGTTACCGAGTATCTGAGGTACCAGAAATCTTTCCTCAGGTCTTCTGAGAGTTTCCGGGGTCGTAATCAAGTTCTCACCGGGAACGCGTCTTGAATTCAGCATTTCTGTTGGCCAGTGAGTTGTTGCATTTTTCGGCAGATAATCATTGACCAGTCGTCTGAGCGCCACATGTGTAAGCCCAACCATCGGGGCCAGGCAAAG
>JANOJH010000805.1:0-1107 GCA_031408135.1 Bdellovibrio sp.
CTTTTTGTCAAAAACACTCAGCGTTTACTTTATTGAAAGGTTACGTTGTGGAGGGTGAGGAGCCATACCTGGATACATTCAAAGTCATAATGAGATGTAACAACTCCGTTTGCCATGAGGTTATGATAGGAGTATTTGATATTGACCTGAATGTTAATGGGTACCTTGATTTTAAATATATAGAGGGTGGAAAGCAACCTATAAAACATTTCTCAGAAAACGTTTCAAGTATTTCTCCGGACTTCATTAAAATATTTAATCAATCTGAAATAGCGGAACAACAGCGGTTGACGGAAATCTGCGGAACAGGATTTAGAAGGAGTTTAGAGTTCTTGATAAAGGACTATGCGAAAAAGACTACTCCAGACAAGGAAGATGAATTAAAAAAAATGTTATTAGGAAACTGTATCGAAAAATTTATTGACGATAAGAAAATTAAAGCAATTGCAAAACGTGCCGCTTGGATTGGAAATGATGAAACTCATTATGAGAGAAGATGGCTCGATAAGAATTTGGAAGATTTAAAGAGGCTCATAGAATTAACTGTACACTACATTGAGATGGAACAGTTGTATGAGAAAACGATTGAGACAATGCCAGAGCCAAAGAAATGAAGGGAAGCTCTATTCTTAAACGGGTTCAGGCCAATACTGCTTTATTTTTTTTCTGAGGAATGAAACACTTCTCTCTAGTTGATCCATTCCCTCCACTCCGTCTTCAATGCTGATCCATCCATTGAACCCAACTTTTTTAAGCTCGGTAAAAATTGCATCGTAGTTATTCAGGCCTTTGCCAATTTCTCCATGACGTAATCGCTTTGCATATCCTAAAGCACCGCCTTCTTCGTTGCGTAAATCTTCAATGGTACCTTCAATTAAGAATCGATCACTGGCATGCATGGTCACCACTCGTTTTGAAACACGACTTAATAACTCAAGCGGATCTTCTCCAGCGAGATACGTGTTGCTTGGATCGTAATTCACGCCAAAGTTGGGATGATGGATACTATCGACCAGCTTGCAGAACACTTCCATCTTTTGAGCAAACTCGGGATATTCCCAAAAATCATCTTTATAATGATTTTCCAGAATGAGTGTAATTTTTCTC
>JANOJH010000871.1:0-1083 GCA_031408135.1 Bdellovibrio sp.
AAGAAGGTGATCGTATTGTGATCATGGAAGACACCGATGGTGATGGTAAAGCCGACAAGAGCAAAGTATTTTATCAGGGCACCGATGTAAACGCTGCTCTCGGAATTTCCATTTTGGGAAATAAAGTGATTGTGTCATGCAGTCCGAATGTGTTTGTGTTTACTGATGAAAACGGAGATGATGTACCGGATAAGAAAGAAGTCTTCTTCAAAGGTGTACAAGGTGTTCAACATGATCACGGCATGCACAGTTTTATTTTCGGACCTGACGGAAAACTATATTTCAATTTTGGTAACGAAGGCAAATCATTGCTCAATCCCGCTGGCGATACGGTAGTGGATGTGCGCGGAAGAAAAGTTGTCACCAATGGCAAACCTTTTCGCGAAGGTTTAGTGATGCGGTGTGATATGGATGGCAAGAATGTGGAAGTGCTTGCGCACAACTTCCGCAATAATTACGAAGTAACGATTGATCCTTTTGGAACATTATGGCAATCTGACAATGATGACGATGGCAATAAAGGCACGCGCATCAACTACGTAATGGAGGGCGGCAACTATGGCTTTAAAGATGAAATGACTGGCGCCAGTTGGCCGGCACGCAGAACGAATATGGAAAAAGAAATTCCACTTCGCCACTGGCATTTGAATGATCCCGGTGTTGTGCCCAATCTTTTGCAAACCGGGTCAGGCTCACCCACTGGCATTACGATTTACGAAGGAACACTGTTGCCTGAAGTATTTCGTGGACAGATGATTCATTCCGAGCCAGGTCATAATGTTGTAAGATCCTATCCGGTTGAAAATAGTGGAGCGGGCTACTCCGCGACAATTGTAAATATCTTAGAAGCCAAAAAAGACCAATGGTTCCGCCCTGCAGATGTTGCAATCGCGCCTGATGGTTATTTGTTTGTTGCCGATTGGTATGATCCATGAGTAGGTGGGCACGCAGTGGGTGATCTTGACCGCGGAAGAATTTACAGAGTGGCACCGCCTAAGATGAAATACATGACAGAGAAAACAGATGTGAGTTCTGTTGAAGGTGCTATTAAAGCATTGCTTAATCCCAATCCGGCTGTACGTT
>JANOJH010000063.1:0-1038 GCA_031408135.1 Bdellovibrio sp.
CAATTAAGGAAAGCCATTGCCGATTTTAATCAGCGTACGTATCAGGTTTCATTAAATCCTGAAACGGATATTCTTCCATTGATGGGTTCGAAGGAAGGCATCATGCATGTGGCAATGGCATTTATTAATGAAGGCGATGAAGTATTGATACCTGATCCCGGCTATCCAACGTATTCTTCAGTTGCCAAACTGGTAGGCGGAAAAATCCGGACCTATGAAATGAAAGAGGAATCGAATTGGGGTGTGGATATTGAAGCATTAAAAAAAAGTGATCTGTCGAAAGTAAAAATCATGTGGGTGAATTTCCCACACATGCCTACTGGCCGTGTTGCTTCGCGCGATGAATTAAAGGAGTTGGTTGATCTTGCGAGAAAAAATGATTTCCTGATTGTGAATGATAATCCTTATAGCTTAATTCTAAATGATCATCCATTAAGTATTCTTTCCATTGAAGGAGCAGAGGAAGTTGCCCTTGAATTAAATTCATTAAGTAAATCACACAACATGGCTGGCTGGCGCATTGGTTGGGTAGCTGGAAAAAAAGAATATATCGAAGCTGTTCTCCGCGTGAAGAGTAATATGGATTCTGGAATGTTCCTGGGATTGCAACATGCTGCTGTGGAGGCTTTGAATAATAATGAAAGTTGGTTCCATGAATTAAACGATATGTATAGGAAAAGACGTGAAGCCGCTTGTCGCATTTTAGATGAATTGGGATGTAGCTTTTCTACTGAACAGTCAGGGTTATTTGTTTGGGCGAAGGCTCCCGCGAATATCAGCGATGTAGAAAAGTGGATTGATGAACTCTTATACGGAACAAAAGTATTTATCACACCCGGTTTTATTTTTGGAGAAGCGGGAAAAAAATTCATCCGCATATCCCTATGCGCAACAGTGGAAAAGTTGGATGAGGCCTTGGCAAGAATTCAAAAGTTTACAGCAAAAAAGTCTAATGTCTCAAGTCTTACTACTCAAGTCTAATTAAATGAAAACAACAGTAATTGGTCTGGGATTAATTGGAGGTTCGATGGCGCTTGA
>JANOJH010000067.1:0-21888 GCA_031408135.1 Bdellovibrio sp.
TTCTGTAAAAGAAATACAGCAAGTACCGTAAACATATCAACCATCGCGGTTAGCGATAAAATTGCGGTTACGGAACGTTTGTTTCCACGGCGCTTTAAAATGTTGTGATTGCGATGGCGTTGGCCGGGTCTGAAAATTGCCATTAGTTCGGCCCCCCTGTGAGTAATTCCGGAGAGAATCCGGATTTGAGGCCGGCATCCATTACTGTAATGACATGTTCGTACTGGATATCATCTGAAATTGCGATTTTGACTCCTTCTTTTTCAGGATATTTTTTCTTAATTTGCGTCAGTTCGGTAATTAAGGCCTCAGCATTGTATTCGTTATTCACCTTAGGTATCGGTTTTGTTTCTGTTCCGATTTTAACCACATAACCGTTCGCCACAACATCGAGTCTGAAAACCAAATCCTCAAGTGGCGGTGGTTTAAAATCCTGCTGGAGGTCGTCTTTCGGCGAAGCAAAGGAAGCTCCCAACTGAATCATCGAAACTTGCGTCCACACTGCGGATATCAAAAGAAAGGTAATCAGAACAGACATCAAATCGATAAATGGGACGAGATTCAAGTCTACATTGGTATTTCGCCCTCTGGATGATGATTCTATCTGTGACATTTTTACTCTCTTCTAAAAGTTAACTGAAATTTATTCTCTTAATTTATCGCGGTTAGCAGCAACCAGATTCATCAATGACATGCTTGTTTCAAGCAGTTCATTTTCAGATTTCTGAATCATGTGCTGGAATAATCCGTAAAATAAAATCGCAGCGATCGCAACTGTCAGACCGAAGCCGGTACAATTCAATGCGTGCGAAATACCTTCAGATAACAACTGCGCTTTTGTTGCCGGGTCAGCTGAAGAGACTGCTCGGAAAGAACCGATCATACCGATGATGGTACCAAGTAGTCCGGCCAGAACGGCAATATTACCGAGTACGGCTAAGAATGAAGTCATACCTTCAAGCTTCGGCATTTCCCGGAGAACCGCTGCATCCATCGCCACCTGCACTTCTTCATCAGGCCGCTTGTTCATCACCTGCACCAAACCGGATTTTACCGTGTTTGAAAGCGGAGTGGAACGCGAGTCACAGTAAGAAATAGCTTGACGCATATCTCCTGCAACCACCATCTTGAAAATCTGATCGGCGAACTCTTTCTTATCAACCCTTAATGATTTTAGAGCGATGAATCGTTCTATCACGAGTATCAGGGTTAATACTGCAATCACAAGGATTACATACATTACGAATCCGCCTTCGCTAAATGCTCTTACGATCGGATTCATATTTTCTACTGTTGCAACTGGGTTCACGTTTCGCCTCCTCTAAAATTTTTGTCCATGAAACACAAATGGGAAAGAAATATCGGCCCAAGTGCCCGCTGGGGGCTCTGGGAATCTCAAACCTAACATTCTAGTTTTCACACATTCTTCTACTAACTTATTTTTAATATTTGATTTTTCCATTACGATTCGTGCGTTTTTAGGCATGCCCTGTTCATGGATTTCCCATGCAACAACAACTTTACCTTCGAGTTTCGTATTCTGGCGGTATTCTCTTTCGTAACACGATTTAAACTGAGAAAGAGCAGCCATGATAACCCGTCTTACTGCTTCTTTATCGATCGAGCCCACAAAAGATTCTTCACTTCCGCCAGCGGAAATCTGCACTTTATCTTTGTCACCGAATCCGGTTCCGCTGCCATAACCCGTCATACCGGTACTGCGTCCCTTAGTGCCGATTCCGGCTATACCCTGAGTTGCTGTACCTGCGCCGCCGGCGCCTGTGTCTTTAAATTTAGAACCTAAATCATCGCCGGCACGGTTAGCACTGAATCCTGATGCCCCTTTAGCTTTTTCTCCGGCACCAAGCAATTCTCCCGAACCACTGTAAACCTGATCAAGCTTCGAACGGGCGCCGCCCGAACCGAATGCTGCAAGCAGGCCCGAATTATTCGGATCTGGCTCTTTACTCTTTGCATTCGCGCCATCCGTCGGACCAGTCTTAATTGCGCCACCCTGTTTGGTTGACGTAAACATCTTTGCTTTAAGCTTAGAATCTTTTGGTTTAACTTCAGCCGCTTTTCCGGCCGCGTCACTTGCTTTTGTTTTTGCCACTTTTGCCGGATCAACTTTCTGCTCTTTGCTTTCCACTTTTTTAACTACTTCGGGCTGCAGCGATTTTACTTCCGGTGGCGCGGCGTCAACGATTTCAACTAACGGCACTTTTGGTGGATTAGTGAAAATAACCTTGGCAACAATTTGAAGTTGCTCATCGGTCTTTTCATTTTTTGGTTTACTGACTGAAACCAACAGGCCCGCAAGCACTGCAATAATTAATGAAGCGAGCAATCCGGTAAATTCAGAAGCCCCGAGTACCAATGGTGATTCAAAAAGCATGACCGGAGGTTTAGGTGCAAAACGAATAACCAATTGCATCCCGTTGATCAACCGGATAAAGCAAGCTTCAGCCTGTTGCAGTTTATATTCACTGTCTTTAATGACTCTGATTTCACCGTCACGTAAAACTTCGACTTTCATTTCTGAAGTCGTATGAACTGTGACAACAGAATCCAAACTTAATAATTGCCAGTCTTTTGGAGCTGAACCTTCAGGAACAGAAATATCACCGTTGACACCAAGAAGCTTTTTACCATGAACAGGAAAATGATAAGTCTCAACTATTCTTTCCTGCCATGAAACTATAACTTCAACATAATTTCCGGTACCGACTTTAAGATGGTCTTTCAGATCTTTGTAGTCGCTCTTTGGTGCAAATGTATTTCGGGCTTTTCTTCTGGCCTTAGCAGAAAGAATAGCGGCTTTCGGTTTAACCGGAGGAACATACGCAGGTTTGACTGCTGCAGGTTTTGCAGCCGCGACCGGCATCACAGGAGCCGGTGCAATTGCAGCAGGTGCTACTGGTCGATCCTGAGGCGAAAGTGGCCCCGGTGGCAAATCTTCAGGTAGAGGAGTTGTGTTCGAAGCAATGTTCTTTTGAGAACCGATAAAAAATACTATTGAGTACGGCCCTATCTGAAATGCGTCGCCGTTTGAAATTCGCTCATCAAGCACAAGTCGCTTATCGCGGAATGTTCCCTTGTCAGAGCCCATGTCACAGATAAAAAAGCCGTCGCCTCTTTTTTCGACTATACAGTGAATCGGAGAAATATCCGAACCAAGATCGATGTGTACGTCAGGACCATTACCGATTACGATCCGATCGTCATCGACGAACTGCTTGACTACGAATATCTGCTCTTTTTTATAGACTCGAAAAACTATAGGGGTTTTCATCTACCACCTTTTAGTCTTTGAATATCTTCAGCAGATCTTTTCATTTCCGGAATAAAATTTTCTCTGAGACGTATCAAACGTTTATAATTAAAATTCTTTTTTTGAAATAAATATAAGAACTCAGGCCTCTGCGCTGTTCCTTCAACCAATTCATCTTCAAAATTAATCGTATGTTTTTTTTCTGGTTTTGATTTAACAGCAGGCGCAGCGTTTTGCGCCGTAGCATCAGCTTGTGCATAAGCAAATATTCCGCAGAATGTTACAGGAATAAATGCATAGAATATATTTCTAGTAAATGTCATCAAAACTCCGTTATCCTATTTTAAACCAGCTTTCGCCTTATTTTCCAATTCCTTTATTACTTGACGAGACTCATTGTCTGTTCCTACGAACTTTAGTCTGTTAACTAAGTCTAGTCCTTCTTTGAATTTAGCTTGCTTTTCTATCAACAAAATCGAGTAGTTCAGAATATAACTCTTATTATCCGGATTATCTTTCAGAATTTTTTCGTAATATCCGGCTGCATCGCCGTGTCTTCCGGTAGCTACAAGTGCGATCGCATAATTATTCAACGCACTTGCATTGGCTTTGTTATTGTTAACAGCTTTTTCAAGAGTGAAAACAACTTTGTTATAATCCTTTTCACGCGCATAAATGGCCGCCGCGTTTGCTGCCGCATAAGGATTGTCGGGATTTACCTGCAAAGCTTTGCGAAACATGGAAATAGCCTCTTTGCGATTGTTTTTGGCAAGCTCGATGAGTCCGAGATTATTAAAGGCTTCGGAGGCATTTGGATTTGCAGCCAGTGCCTTGTTCAATAGTAAAGTCGCAGCTTCATATTGTTGTCTTTTATAGTGCCACATCGCCAGCGCATTCAGAGCTTTGAAATTTTTCGAGTTGAATTGCAGCATTTCCTGACTGGATTTTCTGATTTTTTCTTCGTCGCCCGAGGCAATTGCCTGATCGAGTTCGGCCTGTTTAATCTCGGCAACTGCCGGCGACGAAACCGCCGGCTCAGGCTTTTTATCCGGAATAGGGTTGGCTTCGCTTTTCTGGCCCGGATTTTTTGCTTCATTACCTGAAGACGTTCTATTTTCGGTCAAAAAACTCTCTTTTTTCGGGCTCGAGCCGCAAGAAGCCAGCAAAAGACTTAAGCCTACCGTCATCAATATTTTATTCATTTGTCACCTACCCAATCAATTGCCTGGCTGTCGTTTGGCACCTCACCGGACGCATAGTATTTTTGTGGATACTTCTTACTCAATTTCCTGAAGGAGTTGGCATAGGCTTCGTTATAAATCTGAAGGTCCATCCCGCGCTCAACCGCCAGTTTATAACTTTCTTCCGATTTGTTTGTAAACGGCAAGGTAATCTTTTCGATTTCGGCTAAGTAGAGTTTTTTCTGGTCGGCATTCAGGTTTCCCGGCACCGGAACAGAGCTAAATGAGAGAGCCATATGTTCGTTAGATTCACCCAGAATGTCGAGCGCGCTGACGATTTCCTCTGCAGAATCCAGTTTGATAATGATACCGAGTTGCTGATTGAGTACACTCATACTCTCAAGTTTTTTTCCGACCGCAGCTTTCTGCTTCTTCGGATCTGCCGGTATCGGTATTTCTTTCAATCTATGAAACAGCTCTACCGCCATTTTCAGTTTCAGCTTGGCAAGATACGCATTTGAACCTTGTTTCTTAGCAGCCGGAACATTACCAAGGAGTCCGCGGATTCGCTGCTCTGTAGCTTCAATATCACTTTTAGAATCACGTTTCGTGGAGAGCTGATGTACCCAGTAAACCGATTCAATTTTATTTTCGGCGGATACACCGGGCATTTCAATGTAGCTCTTATAACTGTCAACCGCTTCTCGACTGCGCGAAGCCTGGCGTTGCATCGTTGCAATTTTCAACTGAATTGCCGCGTTTTCACCCTTGCTCTTGCTGACCTTCATATAATTTCGGTAGCCGGCAATTGCTTCGGTCGTTTTACCTGTGATTTCGAGCATCAATGCTGCATTGAAAAGATAGTTATCGTAAAGGGGGTCTTTAGGATTGTCTTTTGCAAGTTCCGAATAAAGCCGTCCCGATTCGGCAAAAAATCCCGAATCCTGCAGAAGCTTTGCGAGAAGCCTTTTTGATTTCGGCTTAAGTTCGGCGACACTTGGTGAATTGGTTTCTAGCACTTTCTTGTAGTTTACAATGGCTTCTCTGTTTCTTCCTGCGCGTTCAAAATTTACTGCGGCATTAAAAAACGAAATTCCCATAAGTTCAGATTTCGGATACTGAACGGCGAAAGCCTGAAACTGCATAGCGGATTCCAGATACTTCTTTTCGAGTTCAAAGTTCTGGCCTCGTTTAAAGCTTGCCTTTTCGATAACGCCGCGAATTTCAGCTCCGATCTTACCATTCGCGATTGAAGGATCTGCCAGCAATTCAGCACCGATTTTTTCGAGTCCCGCAAAGTCGTTTTTCAGATTGTAAATGTCGAGCAAAAGATTTGCCGAATATTCTGAAAATTTAGTTTTAGGATACTGCTGCACAATTTCTTTAAATTGTTTCTCAGCAGGGTCAAAATTATTCGATAAATAAGATAACCGACCGATCCGGAACTTAATTTCAGGCGCGCGCTCGGCCTTCGGGTACTTTCCGAGATACCAGAGTCCGGTTGTTATGAATTTACTGACTTTGTCGTCCATCTGCATCGGTTCGATTGAATTACCAACGCGCTTCTGCAGGTCTTCATCTTTCGGCAGGGATTTTTCAATTGCGAGGAGTATATTCTGCGAGGCACGCTCGGCATACTGATTATTTGGCGAGCCATTTACGACTGCCGTGTACTCAATTGCAGCTTCGGGAAACTGACCCATATCATACAGCAGCTCTCCGTAGAAAAAGTGCATGTCGCCAACCTGGGGCGAAGTTGAAAATTCCTGGAAATACAATTTGTAACCTTCATCCGACGACTGCCGTGAATAGGCCGCTCGCGAATTTTGCGCGGTTTGGTGCTGCTGTAAAATGTAATTTCGAAGGGTCTGCTCACGCAATTGTATACTTTTATTCAGGAATGCTTCATCGCCCTTGTTAGCTGCATGCCAAGCGGATTTCGCGTTGTAGTTTATGATCCAGCGATAAAGCTCAAGTTTGAATTCCGGAGAATTCTTCGTTACAAAATAATTCTGAACAATTTGATATTGGTATTCAAAAGCCTTCTTTGAGTTCGGCTCCTGCGCTATTAAATATTTGAAAACTTCGCGGGATTCAACGTTGTTTCCTTTGTTAGAATAGTAATACGCCAGCTTTTCGATCGCATCTTTTGATTCTTTTGTATTGAGTGTTCTGAAATAAGTGAGAGCGCGCTTCGTGTCGCCGAGATCGGCAAAAAAGACGACCAAGTCTTTGATCGACTCATTTTCAAGACGGGCCATATTGATTTTACGTCCACCAGTGGTTCCGCTTTGTTTAGCGAAACGACTGGATTTAATAATGTAATCAAGATACTTAATACCTTCTTCGGTTTTTCCGACCCTGAACAGACACCAAGCTGCCTTGTACATCGCAATCGTATGCAAATTGTGCGTATTTTCCTTTATCAGGAACGAGTATTCTGTGTAGGCCTTGCTCCAGGCTTCCTTTTCAAAATATCCCTCTCCAATTGCAAAGTGCGCCTCGCCGGCGTACTGGCTTTTCGGGAATTTCGTGGTTAACTGATCGTAATACTGACTGCCCAGCTGACCGTTTCCGAGTTCAAAATTATTATAACCCAAGAAGAAAAGCGCCTGGCTGAGTTTTGGATCATTCGGAAAATCCTTAATAAACCACTCATAAAGTTGAATTGATTTTCGGTTAAAATCTTTCGCGTCGACAACGTCGAGCACAGGTTTTACTTTGGATTTACCCGCCTGAAACTCACGCAATTTCAAATCGAACTCATCCTGTTTTCGGCGATCGATAATATTAGCTTTTTCCAGGTACAATTCGGCAAGACGTAGCCAAAGCTCTCCCCTATTACCGCTGTTTTTAAATTTTTGAGTTAACTTGTAAAGTTCGCCGATCTGTAAATTCAATGTCTTTTCGTATTTGGCTTCATCAACATTGTCGTATTTGTACATCTCAGAAAGTTTCGGCGGTTTTACAGAGTTAAGATTGATGTCTTTTTTTTCCTCAAAAACCATCGTGGAATCCGGAACTACAACGGATTTTTTCTCGGCCTGAGTTGTTGCTTTAGCTCCGCGACTTTCATCGGCGGCCTTCTTCAACAAATCTCCGAGTGTAACTTTTTTCTTCGAATTAGCGGTCTGGGCAAAAGCCAGTGCCGGTAACATCAGGACCACAATTATCTGCATTGTTTTTTTATTCACAACTTTGTTTTCCTATATAATGGTAATTTCCAACTTCATCTAACCAATACTCACCTTGAAACGGATAGAATTCATATCCGTTTTGAACATAAAATGATCTGTCCTGCGGATTTTCCGCGTCGTTCGGGCTCAAATTTTTTCCCGCCATTTTCTTTTTAATCGCTTCTTTTCTTCCGTTAATCATTTCGTACCTTATAAAACTGGATTGTTCGTTCAAGTCAGTAATCTCATTCATTATCTCAGTGAGATGACGCTTTGTCATCTCACCGATTACGGCCTTTGTACTGGTGATCCGATTATTCAGAATGCGCGTTGCATAATTACCTACCGAAGAACTTCGGAGCTGAGAATTCGTTTCAACCGCTTTTTTCTCTTCGTTTACTTTTCGAAGGTAAGCGTATGTTCTTCGGACATCTCCCTCTTCGGCGATATTTTTCAGGATATTGTATGGCAAAGCGAGCTGCTTTTTAGAATCAGAATTTCGTTTCATCTGAAAGGTCTTGTAAATTTCCTGAAAATAAATTTCCGGATTCGTGTTTTGCAGGAAGTTGGTCACCTTTTTAAGCGCAGGATTATACTGTTGTTCGTAGAGTGCCAGAATTTTTTCCATTTCATCGTATTGGCAGATATAAAGGTAAACAATTGCCCTGAGTAACAATGTTTCAGGCAGGTAAAAGTCCTCATAGTAGGTTGAGTGTAAAGACTGAAAATTGCTCAACGTCGATCTGAATCTTGCCGCCCGCAGCATCGCCCAGGTTTTTTCGAACAAAGCCTCATGCCAGAGCATGTGATCGCGCGGAACTGCAGCGTAAGCTTCGATTGATTTACTCCAGTCCTGCTTTTGATAAAGGGTTCTGGCAATTGCCATTTGTGCGGCGACCCGGTTTGTATCGGTTACTTTTGCATTTGCACGGCTATTCAACAGCTTGTTAAAACTTTGTAAAGCTACATCGTGCTGATTCAATTCGGCTTGTGCCAGGCCCGTGTTGTATAACGCACTAAAATAATACCGGCTCTTCGGCGTAATTTTGCTGTAAAAACTGATAGCTTCTTTCAGAGAGGAAGTCTTCTGCTTGGCCTCGCCTAGCCGGAAATATAACATCTCCCGGTGTTGCGCCGGGATCTGCGCGATGTCGACCCGTTGAATAGCAAAATTCAAAAGTGTTTCATCTCCGAGCTTATCTGTGACAATCAGCAATTTTTCGATTGAGTTTTTTGTCCAAGTTATATTTCCGGAACGAATGACCTCGACAAACTGAAAGGCGGCCGTCTGATTGAGGTTCAGTTCCATCAATGAAAGGCCGAGTAAATATCTGATTCGCGCTTTTTCACCCTCAACAGTAGCCACTTTTGCAAGGCTCAATAACTGTTGAGCCGAATCGACGTAGTTTCCGTTTTTTATCTGGTTGATTGCCACATCAATTTCTTTGACATAAGTTTTCGCTCCACCTTGAGCATGAATTTCAGGACACAAAACAAAAAAGGCAACAAATGCGAGAGGCGCCAGCATATAATTCTTCATCTGTAATTAGCCTCCGGAAAGAAAAAGCTTACTCCAGCAGTGAAAACGAGATCATTGTAAGTGCTTTTTGCAGGCGCACTCGTTGAGTTAACATCGGCCACTGGAGTTGCCTGATAAAAAATCCAGCTGTAATCCCACCTGAAAGCCATAAATTTTGAAAGCGCAAAGATTTGACCGGTTCCGGCGTGAAACGTGGGCACCGTCTTTTCCTGGGAGTTGGTTCCAGCCATTCCGGCACCAAATGCGAAATACATATCAAAAGGAATTATTTCGTTATCTAAAGTGCTGATCTTGCCGTAAATCGGTGACCAGATTAAATCAAGGCCCAGATTGGATTTTGTTACCACGAACTTATCGGGCTGAAGATTATTATTGGTGCGAATTTCCTTTGCCGATTCACCCTCTGCATTTGATAAAAACATCCCCGAAAATTCGACACCGAAAGATTCAGAAAAGTGGTAGCCGATATTTGCCTTTACACCGAGATTGATAAACCAAGGTGAGTTGGTCGTAAGGCCGCCTGCCGTAAACAGCTGAAATCGTCCTGTCTTAGGTAAAAACTTTTTCTGGATCACGGAAATGTCGCTGAAAGGCGCCAATCGGTTCAGATCTGTCAGACTTTTTACTTTGCTGTTCTGCACATCAACATTATTTTTAATGTCAATTTGTTGCTCTTGCTCTTGGGCCGTAATAGCCTCATCCGAGAATTGGCTTTTGGGCACAGCGACAGGTTCCGGAAGTGCTTTATAAAGATTCTCAACATTTTGAGCTTCCTGATCTGCCGCCGTGGGCGTTGACGGCGGCATCGGCTCCTGAGCCGCCGCGGAAAGTCCAACCAGCAGCAGAAGTTTCATAGTAAAAAGTATTAATAAATATCTCATTATCTACGAACTCCTAAAATAAGTAGTTTAGACCGAACTCTAAACTGGTTGTGAAAGTCATTCGGTCACCAAAAGTATCATAGGCGGGTACGGGATCTGTGCTTTTCAGTGCATTAGTTTTAAATGGAATCGGCGCATTGTTTACAAAAAGCCGGAGATCGACCTTAAATGCAAAATTATTTGTAAAATAGAACCGCTCGCCAACTCCCACCGCTATCGTCGGATAAGATTTATGAATATATTTAATAATTCCCGCAGCTCCGGAAGTATAAATCGAAGTATTGATCACGCCTTTTTTAGTTACGCTCAATTTTCCGTAATACAATTTATAATTATAATCACCGAGCAAACTATATTGCGGATAAGGCGCCCGGCCGAAATCCAAGCCAAAGTCATTTTTCAGCCCCTCGGCGTCTTTTGAAAGACCGGTGCTGTTCATCGAAAGAAGAAATCCGATCGAATGCGTTGTATTTAAGTGATAATTAAATGAAAATCCGTATTTAGTGGTGTTGGCTATCGGTTCGGTAATCGACATTCCGCCGAAAACCCCCAGATCGAATGTCTGGGCATCTTTCACATTTCGGTTTTTAATTGAAATCGTATTGTCGAAAATCGGAAGTACAGATTCCTGGGCCAGTTCATCCTTAGGAACTTCCATTTCATTTGCATTGATCTCGATACTGAAAAGCACAACAGTAATAACCAGAATTACGGATATCAGCAGGCTTTTAATCAGATTCGCGATCACTTTCACCTCAGGTTTTCGAGTAATATCCGTATTTCAAAATAAAATTGCAAATTTCCCGAACCGCGCCGTTTCCGCCCGGTCTTTTGGTTACGTATTGAGACGATTCAATCACTTCATCTACGGCCTCAGGAACCGTGGCTCCGAAAGCCACAGCTTTTATCAGTGGAATATCGAATATATCATCGCCGACATAGGCCATTTCAGATGGCTTCAAGCCGGAGTCGGCCTGCAACTTTTCAAAGGAAGGCCATTTGTCGGCGGCACCTTCGTAGAAAAAATCGAAACCGAGCATTTTAGCGCGCGCACGAACATCTTTAGCCTGCGCCCCGGTAATAATCGCCAGCTTATAACCAGCTGCCGAAAGAGCTTTTATGCCGACCCCATCACGAACAGAGTAAATACGTTTCCATTCGCCGTCGGAATCCATCCATAGGCGACAGTCGGTCATGACACCGTCTACATCGAGCACCAACATTTTTACAGTTGCTAATTTTTGAACATCAAGTGCCATATACTTCTAGTTTTTCCTTCTTCGATTCATTGACTCTTTATTGTGAGAAATATAAATGCGCAGCGCAAGCAATGAGCCGAAACAGGTCGACGAAGGTCTGTACCAAATTAAGTTTAATTTTCGTCAGTGATTTCAACTACGACCTAAGTCGATGATTATCTGACTTTTGTTCTGAGTAAATCCTGATAGATGATCATACCTACCGGCTGCAGAGGTGCGCCGGAATTTTTGTCGAGCACGATTAACATCTGGGTTCTAAATTGTTCCATTAAAAAAAGTGCGCGTTCGGCCAATTCGCCCGCATCAATTGTTTTAGGTGAATTGGACATAATATCTGCGGCAGTTTTTGAAAAGGGATCCTGGTTCTTTTCCAGAAACCGGCGAATATCCCCGTCTGTAATCACGCCAATGAGCCGGCGTTCCGCATCGATAACACCGGCCGCTCCGCGAACACTCTGATGGGTCATCGCAGTTAACAGCTCTTTCATTGACGTTTCTTTTTTTACGAACGGTAAGGCTGCGCCGGTCTGCATGATCTCGCGAACCCGCATCAGCTTTGCACCGAGCGATCCGGAAGGATGAAGTTCAGCAAAATCTTCCGTTTTAAAACCTCTTACTTCCAGTACTGACATTGCAAGTGCGTCTCCCATTGCAAGTGTTGCCGTGCTAGATGACGTTGGCGCCAGATTCAGTGGACAGGCCTCTTTTTCGACAGATACATCAAGAGATACATTGGCCGCCTGTGCAAGTGTACTTTTGGCTTTTCCGGTTATTGCGATCAGAAAAGTTCCATTTCGTGAGATGTAATTTAAAACCGGATTTAATTCAGAAGCTTCGCCGCCATAAGAAAGGGCTATAACCAGATCACTTCTGGAAATCACACCCAAATCGCCATGGCTGCTCTCGGCGGGATGTAAATAGACTGCCGGCGTGCCGGTACTAGAAAACGTACTCGCAATTTTTCGAGCGACCTGACCAGACTTGCCGATTCCTGTCAGAATGATTTTACCTTCGCATTTAATAATGGCATCGACTGCCTTTTCGAAATTTTCATTGAGCCTTGGTATCAACTGCAGGATAGCGTCAGCTTCAATTTTCAGGGTTTCAATTGCACGGTTTAATACTCTGCTCATTTCGGGCCCTACTTGTTTTTAGCGGACGCTTTTACAAAAGCGGCGAATAAAGGATGCGGATTCAAAGGCTTTGACTTAAATTCCGGATGAAACTGAACCCCTATGAACCAAGGATGCTTGGTGTTTTCAAGTATTTCTACCAAATTACGCTCTTCATTCACCCCAGTAGCTCGCAATCCGTGTTTTTCAAACAAGTCTTTATATTTATTATTAAACTCAAAGCGGTGACGGTGGCGTTCAGAAATAATGTTTTTCTTGTAGATTTTCAAAACAAGACTTTTCGGAAGTAACTTACATTTGTAAGCCCCAAGCCGCATAGTTCCGCCTTTAGCAACGGCTCCGCGCTGTTCAACCATCGCATCAATTACAATATTTCCGCCGCGTTTAACCTCGCCTACAAATTCACGTGAAGTGGCATCATTTATTCCACAGACATTGCGCGCAAACTCAATGGCAGCCAACTGCATGCCGAAACAAATCCCGAAAAAAGGCACTTTCTTTTCGCGAGCGAACTGGATTGCTGCGATTTTTCCTTCGACACCACGAGTGCCGAAACCTCCCGGCACTAGAATTCCCTGAGCTTCCGAAAGCAGCGATTTTACATTTTTATGATTGAGGTGCTCTGAATCAACATAAATGATATCGGGCTTAACATTGTTTGCCAGACCGCCATGTACCAGCGATTCGTGCAGAGACTTATAAGACTCTTTCAAATCGACATATTTTCCGACAATTGCAATTTTCACAACAGGTCGTGGTGCCGCCTGGATCTTTGCGATTTTCTGCCAGCCGGAAAGATTATACTTTGTTTCTTTGAGATTTAGCGTGGTGACAATCAGCGCATCAAGATTTTCTTTATGCAATGCCAACGGCACGTCGTAAATCGATGCTGAATCTTTTGCCGAGATGACATGTTCCTTTTTGATCGAGCAGAACAGACCGATTTTTGCTTTCAAATTATCATCAATTGTTTTTTCACTTCGGCAAACGAGAAAATCCGGCTGCAAGCCGATTTCACGAAGTTCTTTAACCGAGTGCTGCGTCGGCTTACTTTTCAGTTCGCCTGCAACCGCAATATACGGAACATACGTCACATGTACCAAAGCCGTATTCGTCGGGCCGAGATCAAGGCGCAACTGCCTGATGGCTTCAAAAAATGGTTGAGCTTCGATGTCTCCGACAGTTCCACCGATTTCGACAATGGCAACTTCAGATCCTTGTGCCGCCTCATAAACGCGCGACTTAATTTCTTCTGTAATATGCGGAATAACCTGTACAGTCCCACCGAGATAATCGCCTTTTCTTTCGCGGGCAATCACCGCATCATAAATCTGCCCGGCACTGACTGAATTCGAGCGTTGTAATACGCTGTTGGTAAACCTTTCGTAGTGACCAAGATCAAGATCGGTCTCGGCACCGTCGTCAGTCACATAAACTTCGCCGTGCTGAAGAGGCGACATGGTGCCCGGATCAACATTCAGATATGGATCGAATTTCATGATGGTAACTTTAAATCCACGGGCTTCAAGCAACGAGCCGAGACTTGCCGCCGTTAGACCTTTTCCGATTGAAGAAACCACTCCCCCGGTTACAAATATAAATTTTTGTTTTAAACGACTTTTGGAAACTCTTTTTTCTGGTAGCTTTGACATGGCATAAAGAATACCAGCTACTTCAACAAAGCTTCAAGCTTTTGGAGGTCTTCCGGAGTATCAACACCGTATGTCGGTTTTTCGACGTGCAAAACTTTTATTCTGGCACCGAGATGCAGGGCTCTCAGTTGCTCCAGACTTTCCTGTTTCTCAGTAAAAGCCTGAGGCGATGTACAAAATTTTTGCAAAAATGCTTTTGAGAATCCATAAAGGCCAATATGTTTGAGTGTGGCCGGAATCGGCTGACGACTGAAATAAATGGCTTCATCAAACGTATTTGTGATTACTTTGACGGCATTTTTGTTTGTCAGATCTTCTCTCGAAATCGAATGTGCCAAAGTCGCCATTTCAAGGTTCTGATTTTTGAGAAAAGCCTGAGCAAGCGGATCGATATATGAGCTGTCAATGAGCGGCTCGTCCCCTTGAACATTTAGCACAACATCGAAATCAAGATTGCGGGTGGCTTCAAATATCCGGTCCGTCCCCGTTGCACATTCAGCGCTTGTCATCAAAACCTTAACATTAATTCCACGACAAACGTCGGCAATTCGCACATCGTCGGTGGCGACGAAAATTTCGTCAACTAATCTGCTGGTGCGTGTTCCTTCGATAACCCACTGAATGATAGGTTTCTTTTTGAGAAGCTCCAACGGCTTGCCGGGAAAACGGGTTGAAGCGAAGCGGGCTGGAATAACGGCAATAATTTTCATTTTTTGATCCACGTCCGGAAAATAAATTCTTCCAGCTCTTCACAACCTGTAAGGTTCTGAGATGAAATTGCAAAAACATCTTCGATACGTGACTGTTTTTTTATCCGAAGAACCGCTTTTGAAATATCCGGTTTGGAAAATTTGTCGGATTTAGTCAACGCAACCACAACCGGAAGATCATTCTTCATCATAAACTGGGCAAGAACCTCTTCGTCTGTTTCCCAGTCGCGCGCCATATCCATAACCAGAACCAGCCCAGCCAGTTGTTCCCGCTGAGTGAGATAATTTTCAACCATCTTGCGCCAGGTTGAAAGCTCTTCGCCCCCGCGTGAAGCGTATCCATAACCTGGCATATCAACGATGACATAACTGTTGTTCATATTGAAAAAGTTAAGCAGGCGGGTTTTCCCCGGCGACTGACTGACTTTTGCAATTTTCTGGTTGGCCCAGATATTTATCAGTGAAGATTTGCCCGCATTCGACCGACCTGCCATGGCAACTTCCTTATATTTCGAAACAGGAAAATCCCGCATTTTTACTGCGCTCTTTATAAATGTCATTTTTGCCATGACCGAAGGTTAATATAGAAAACCGAATTTCTCAATTCTTAGATTTTTTCTTCAAAATCGGAATTTATGCACTCAGATCAAATTAAACGGGCTCGCACGCCGAGAAGTTTGGGTACGCTCATTGAAACAAACTCTAACAAAGAGAGGAATCATTATGACACGATTTAAACTGGAGCTTTTAGATTCAATAAAGCATAGCTGGAACCTGAGCGAATTCGCCTACATCGGGAGCGATAACAACTGCAACATTCAATTGCAGGGGGAAAACATAGCGGAGCGCCATGCTCGGCTCGAAATCAAAGGCCCCCAGCTTATTATTAAAGACATGCGTACTGAATTCGGAACTCTGGTAAATGGCGCCCACATTATCGAAGCCATTCTGAAGGACGGTGATCTCATTTCAATCGGCACCTCAGATTTTGTAGTTCATGATCTTGAGGTTGATAAACCGGTTTTCCCTCTTAACAGCCGATTTGAATTCTGGAATGAACAACTGCAGAGTTTGTCATCGGTTGCACAGACGAAACATCCGGTTTTGTTGCTGGGCCCATCAGGCTGCGGTAAAGATATCATTGCTCAGGCCCTGCATCGCACTTCCGCACAGAGTAAAGCGCAGTTTTTGAGTGTCAATTGTTCGGCCCTGACTGAAACTCTCGTTGAGAGCGAACTATTCGGTCATATAAAAGGCAGTTTTACGGGCGCAATCGCTGACCGAAAAGGAGCGTTTGAAAGTGCAAGATCGGGCACGCTCTTTCTTGATGAAATCGGGGACCTCCCGTACGGCCTACAGGCAAAACTACTGCGCGCGCTCGAAAATAATGAAATCCGGCCGGTAGGAAGTGACCGTACGATAAAAACCGATGTCAGGGTTATTGCGGCAACACATCAGAACTTATATCAGAAAATCCGCGAGGGCAGTTTCCGATCAGATCTTTTTTACCGGCTGAATGTCATTACCATCGAGGTTCCCTCACTGAAGGAACGGATTGAGGACTTCGAAGATATTATTTATCAATTCGCACGACAAATGAAAGTGCGGTTTTCACATAATGCACTTCAACTGCTGAAGAAACACGAATGGCACGGCAATATCCGCGAACTGAAAAATGTTGTTGCCCGCGCCTCAGCACTTTACCCGAAGCAATTTATTGAAGACAAACATATCGATATCTTACTGAACAAAAAGGAAAAACTGGCTCACGCACCCACTGGCGTTACCTTTGCCGGCGCAAATGATCTACAGCAGATGTCTGTGATAAAAGAAATTGAAAAACAAATGATTCTTAAGCGGCTGGCCGCCAACCTTGGAAATCAGAAACGGACCGCCGGAGATCTCGGAATGCCCAAATCTACACTGCACGATAGAATTAAAAACTACAATATCACCGTAGATAATTTCAAGATCGAGAATGCGGGCGAGGTTAGGGTTTAATGACGAAAGATTTTAGCAAAATTTTTCTTACCTGACCGCGCGTCAGGTAAGTATTTAGCAAGTCGCGATACTGTTCGCACAAAATAAGCTTACCCTGTGCCTCGACAAGTTCATCATAGTTTTTTTCTTCGGTCAGCCGGAGAAGCATATCCTTGAATTCGGCCTCGCGGTCTTTTATTTCGATGATCGCGTCTGCAGAAAGTCCTTCGGCCGTAATTTCAATTGCAAGCATCGGATTGCTTCCGGAGTTTTCCGAGGGCCTGAGGTTCACATGCATCGGCGAAATTGAAACCAGATTTTTTGCAAAGCGCAGATTATCATAAAACGATTCAACTTCATTGTTCGGATTAAAATCCGTAAGGTCTGTTCCGAGTTCGGCGTAAGAATTCAAAAACAGACTTTCATTGAAAATCGCATCCTTGTTTTCCCAAGCTAACTTGATTACGACGATTGAAACAAGAAATACCACCCAGAATGTGACAACCGGTTTCGGGTTTGTCGTAAATTCGAAAGGCCGTTTCATATAAACAATGAGATTCGAACGCGATTTACTATCGTAGCCCAGGATTTCATCCATAATTGATAGATCCACCGGGCCCGAATCAATCTTGATTTGTGTGAGCTGATTCAGAAATTCCGGATCTTCCTGACTCAAAATAGAGTCGACTTCCGAAAGTAAAGCTTCTTCTTCAGCAGCGCTTTCCGCTTCAGAAATCCCGGCTTCCGGCAGAACTGGATTTTCGTCCGGATCGGAGTCTTGATTTTTAGTGTTTTCATCACTCATCAAAAAATTATAATCCTTTATTTTGGCATTTTGCACTAAAATTGTAATATGGCAAAAATTCTCAGCCCGCTTCATTTTTTACTTAGCTTCAGTATTTCAATTTTACTTGCAGCCTGTGCTTCAGTGCCGGAACCTGCAACGGAACCGGCTAAACCGGTAACCACCGCTCCGGCTGCACCGGTTACGCCCCCGATAGAAGTTAAACGTGTGGAAGATGTTAAAATTACAACGCTAGAAATGCAGAAGTATGCCTACGAACTCGGGTTTGATCCGAAAAAAGAAATTCCAAACGAACAGAAACTCCAGATACTTGAGCGGAAAAAGCTGCGCGAACTCGAGCGCTCGCTCGATACACAGAAGGAAAGACTGCAATACTCAAAAATTCTTCCTTGGTTGGCTTCAGACAGCGAAAAAATCGAAGTTTTATCGATCCCCTCGATTGAGGGACGACAAGTTTGGATAAATAAAAACAAAATCTGGTCTCGTGCAAAAGATCTGAAACATTTTGATGAAATCGTTGAGTCGCAGGATATTGCCCTCGGAATGCCGCAGGATTATGTCCGAAAATCGTGGGGCGAGCCTACGCAAATCGAAACAAGTGGAAACTCCATCTACAAGAATGAGCGCTGGCAGTACTTGAAACAGGTTTCAACGCCGCAGGGCTACAAGCAGGAAAGCCGGCTGGTTTACTTTGAAGGTGGTCGTGTCGTCGGCTGGGAAACAGAATAAAATCAGTGTGCTTCGTCCCAGTTTTTTCCGATCGAATAATTCACTTTGAGCGGCACCTTAAGTTTGGCTACGTTCTCCATGGTTTCCTTGATCCAACTTAATTGATTATTAATTTCCTGCTCGGAAGCTTCAAAAATCAGTTCGTCATGCACCTGCAGTAACAAATTAATTTTGAGGTCGGCTTTGAGTTCAATCATTGCCATTTTAACAAGATCACTGGCCGTACCCTGAATCGGGGCATTGATGGCGGCGCGCTCGCCGAACTTCTTGACCATTACATTCTTATTGTCGAGTTCAGGAATATACCGTCTTCTCCCGAAAAGAGTTTCAACATATTTCTGTTCGTGTGCCTTTTTTATTGTACTTTCGATGTACTCACGGATTCCGCTGAACTTTATAAAGTACCTTTCAATAATATCAGCCGCTTCTTTGCGCCCGATACCGAGAGTTTCGGCAAGACCGAAAACCCCCTGTCCGTAGGCAATCCCGAAATTTACAGCTTTAGCTATGCGACGTTGCTCTTTCGTTACCGCCTTCAGTTCGGTCGAAAAAATTTCAGATGCTGTTGCGGTGTGAATATCCAGATCATCGCGGAACGCGCGAATTAAGCCCGGATCCTCAGAGATATGAGCAAGCACGCGCAATTCGATCTGTGAATAGTCCAGCGACAAGAGTTTCTTTCCTTCTGCTGCGATAAATGCTTTTCTGACCCGCTGGCCTTTCTCGGTTTTTATCGGAATATTCTGCAGATTTGGACTTGTGCTCGAAAGGCGCCCGGTCGCAGTCAGCGCCTGATTAAAATGGGTGTGCACACGGCCAGCCTGATCAGCCATTTGAGGCAGGGCATCAACATACGTTGATTTGAGCTTTGCAAGCTCACGATATAGAATCAGCTCTTTGGCAATTGGATGATTGAGATTTTCGAGAACGTCATTGTCGGTTGAATAGCCGGTTTTTGTTTTTTTTGTACTTTCGAGTCCCATCTTTTCAAAGAGTACAACGCCCAGCTGTTTCGGTGAGGCAATATTGAATTCTTCGCCGGCCAGCGCATGAATTTTTTTTTCCTGCGACTTGAGATCGGTCCCGAGTTCTTCAGAAAATTCCTTCAAGAAACCGAGATCCAGCTTAATCCCTATTTGTTCCATATCAAAAAGCATGGAAATAACCGGCTTTTCGAGCTTTTCATAAATAACGTACATATCTTTTTCGTGTAAGGCCTTCTTGACGGTTGCACTCAGATCAAGGCACAACTCGTAATAGGCCTTCAGTCGATCTTTCTGGTCTTCAATTGCAGAAAGGTCAACTTTGTTATTCAGGAAAAAATCAGCAAGTTTTTCGATGTCTGAAGAGTCGGCGGCTCTCAGCACGTAGCTTCCCAACATCAGATCCCAGTCTAACTTCAGGGTACCATCGGCCTTAATGCCGAGTTCCGTCCAAATTTTTTTGAGATCAAAGCCAGACCACGTCACCTTTGAAAAATCAAGTCTGCAGCCGGAAACATCGGTAATATAAAGATCAGAAGCAAAACCGATCGCAAACTGAGAGGCCTCTGAAAACGCAAAAAAACCAAGGCCCGCATCGAGCTTTTGTTGAATGGCCTGGGCATCCCAATCTTTGACCTCGGATTTGAATGCACCGGATTCGTAGCGAAAAGGAACCGGCTCTGGTGGCATTGCTGCACTACCGGATTTTCCGTTTCCATTTGGAAAAGTTGATTGGCCATCCCCTAAAAGATTTTTTTCAAACGTTTTAAAATTCAGTTCCTGTAAAAACGTCCGCAGCTCTTCCGTTTTGAACGGCTTCAATTTAAAATCCTCGATCGTATTTATAATCGGGGCATCGCACACAATTGTCGCCAGCTTTTTTGATAACAATGCATTGGTTTTTGAGGTCAAAAGTTTTTCTTTTATTGAAGCGCTTGCGACCTGTTCGATTTTTTCGTAAACGTCTTCAAGGCTTCCCAACTGTTCGATGAGCTTCTGCGCGCCTTTGGGACCGATCCCTGCCACTCCGGGTATGTTGTCGGAGGCGTCACCGGTAATTGCCAGAAAATCAATGAATTGTGCCGGAGTTACTCCGTGTTTTTCCTTTACCATCGCTGAATCGTAAATAACGTCTTTCATGGTATCGTAAAGAAAAACATTTTCATTTATCAGCTGACAGAAATCTTTATCGCCGCTGACGATATAAACTTCATAATTTTCCTTTTGTGCGAGCATCGCAACGGTACCGATAAGATCGTCAGCTTCAAAGCCTGCAAGCTCCATATCGCAGATTCCAAAAAGTGCCGCAACCTGTTTTAGGTATGGCATCTGAACCTGCATGTCATCAGGCATTTCAGTTCGGTGCGCCTTGTATTCGGTATAAAGATCTTTTCGAAACGAGGCTTCTTTGCGATCATAACAAAAGACTATGTGATCGGGATTCTTGTCTTTCATAAGTTTAATGATCATTGAAATAAAACCGTAAACGGCGTTGACCGGAGTGCCTTTAGAAGATGTCAGCGGCCGAATGGCGTAAAAAGCCCTGAAAAACATCGAGCTGACATCGACCACGTATATTTGTTTTTTCATGTGCCAAGTTTTACACTCAGAACCGAGGCTAATCAACTTCGGAAAATTTATCAGCTTGCTCAAGTGAATTAAGCTCAATCCACTTTTCACAGCGGCTCTCGAGTTTCAACTCGTGCGCGTTTTGATCAATTTGAGCTTTTAATAAGAGTGGATCTAACTTCCCAGAGTTTACACGTCGTTGAACTTCCTGGCGGGATAAGCCCAAAAGAAGATGTGCTGTTTGCATAAAGTTATCTGAATTCATGCAACAATTAGAGCTTTTGCTCTAAGATTTGTCCAGATTTTTTAGGTGGCTGGTACCTTTTTTTAAAAGTGTTGAAATTACTCGGAAAATACGAAGACGAGGTCGTTTTCCCCGACCATATCGAGCTTGTCTTTGGCTTGGCGTTCAATGAAAGAAGGATCTTTTGCTTGCTTAATTTGCATGTCCAAGACCTTGGCTTGAGCCCTCGAGGAAACGATCTGTTTTTGAATCGTATCGGAGTCATGGTGCAGGCCCCAAACTCTCCAGATGGCACCGTTGAAAAATAATGAAACAACAAATACGCAGATGCAGACAAAAAATACTTTAATTGGATTATTTAAAAATGTCCTGAATTTCAAACCAAATTCGTAGATGTTTTCCACCATCTTATTTCAGCTCAGTTTTCTGTTTACGGCAAGACCGGCTAGACTATTGTTAGCGGAATCCGGCTTTATCCCAGTAGATACCCATGCCGCCAAGATCTTCTTCAATTCTTAAAAGCTGATTGTATTTAGCGGTGCGTTCACCCCGACAAAGACTGCCCGTTTTTATCTGATGGCAATTAAGTGCAACCGCCAGGTCAGCAATTGTTACATCTTCCGTTTCACCGCTTCGGTGAGACATGATTGTTTTCATTTTATTCCGTTGCGCCAAATTAACCGCTTCGAAAGTTTCGGTGAGCGTGCCTATCTGATTTACTTTTACGAGCAGGGCATTGGCCGCTTTTTTCTCTAAGCCCTGGCGCAGGCGCTTC
>JANOJH010000118.1:0-18025 GCA_031408135.1 Bdellovibrio sp.
TATGTACTTAGAAACTTCAATTAATTTTTAACGGTCGTTTGGACTGTTTGGGTAAATTGCACTCATGGCCTTAACTTTTATGTATTGGCTAGGGTGCCACTACATAACGAGTACCTCACAGAAGGTACAAAAAGGAAAGCCATGGAAAACCATATGGACGATACGTCTATTGAACCAACTACAATCGAGAACAATGAAGAAATCGAAGACTCAAGCCCGGAAAACGTGTTTGAGACCTGGAATCTTTCAAAAGAAGTTCTGAAATCCCTCGCTGAAATGAAATTTACAACACCGACCGCAATTCAAAAGCAGGCGATTCCGCTTTTAATGGGCCGTGAAAAAGACTTCGTAGGTTTAGCTGCAACGGGCACTGGTAAAACGGGAGCTTTCGGTATTCCTCTTGTTGAAGCCATCAATGCCTCTTCAAAAACCGTACAGGCATTGATTATGTGCCCAACGCGCGAATTGGCAACTCAGGTTGAAGCGCAAATTCAAAAAATGGCTAAATGGAAGGGTTTATCAACTCTTACAGTATTCGGTGGTTCTTCTTATGACCGGCAGATTACCGCACTTAAGCGCGGCGTTCATATCGTGGTTGGAACTCCGGGCCGTCTTTGTGATCTCGTTGACCGAAAAGTTTTGAAGCTGAACGACGTTCAGACTTTAATTCTTGATGAAGCTGATGAAATGATTTCGATGGGATTCCAGGACGACTTAGAAAAAATCCTGGGTGCGATCGGTGATGATGAAAACAAACGTAAATGGTTATTTTCGGCGACGATGTCTCCGGAAATCCGCCGCGTGGTTTCCCGCTACCTGCCGGATTATGACAAAATCGAAATTCACAAGCAAGATTCTGAAAGACCTCAGATTGAACAGATTTACTACACAATTTATCCGGATCGTAAATTACAGATGTTGTCATCGGTTCTTTACATGAACCCGGAATTTTACGGTTTGATTTTCTGCCAGACAAAACGTGAAGTAACTGAAATCACAGAATGGTTGAAACGCAAAGCCTTTAAAGTTGACTGTATTCACGGTGATCGTCCGCAACGCGAACGTGATTATATCCTGAAAGATTTCCGATCAGGCCGTGTTAAGATTTTAGTGGCCACTGATGTTGCGGCCCGCGGTCTTGACATCGAAAATCTAACTCATGTTATTAATTTTTCGTTACCGCGGGAAGTTGAAAGCTATACTCACCGAATCGGCCGTACAGGTCGTGCAGGTAAAAAAGGATTGGCACTGTCAATCGTGGCACCCCACGAGATCAGAACCTTAGCCCGCATTAGACAGGTGACCAAAGCCACGCTTACAAAAGGTGTAGCACCAACAAATGACGAACTTAACGTTTACCGCGTTAAAGACGTTATTGCCGGCATGAATCAGGTTGAGAGTGATGATACTTATTACCGCGCAGGCAAATTCTTAGACCGCAAAATGAGTGAGTTAAAAGAATTATTCCAGTTCGATTTTACAGTTGAGGAATTTTTAAAACGTCTTTTAGTTTCTGAACATCCTGATATTTTCGAAAATCGTGACACCTCTATGGACTTCGTCGGTGACGGTGTTATTCCGAGAGAAATGCAGGATTTCGGTTCGCGCGAGCGCGGCCCAGTCGGTCGTGACCGTTCAGGACCTCGTGAAGGCGGATACAGCCGCGGTAACAGCGGTGGTGGAGCAGGCGGACGACGATCTTTCGGATTCGGCGGGGGAAATGATCGCGGACCACGAAGATCTGACTCTGATCGCCCGGCCCGACGTGATGATTCAAGTGGCGGCGGATATACACCGCGCGCAAAAACTGATTCTGAAGCACGACCAGCACGACGTGACGACGCCGGTGGTGGATATTCACCGCGGAGATCTGAAGGTGGCGATAGACCACCTGTTGCCCGAAGATCTGAAAGCAGCGATCGACCACAACGCCGCGAAGGCAGTGCTGAGAGCCGACCTACGACCGGATTCAAAACTTGGAATTCAGACGAAAGTTCTGAGCGCCCACGCACTCGAACCGAAACTCCGACTAGAAAACCATACGAATCGCGCCGTCCTGCCCGAACTTAATAAACTGATAATGCCGGGCGTCCTTTCCATTCGGGAAGGGCGCCCTTTTTTTTTGGCACAACTTGGACTTAGAGCCAGTTACAATCTTAGCTTTAATTCGATAAACTGATTTCACTTACATGAACTCATTTTTTCGGGTTTTCATTCTATCGCTTTTTCTCTCATCTAATGCCTTTGGGGCAGTTGTATGTATAAAAAATGCAAAGGAATATAATCTTTTAAGAGATCAACTTCCGGTGTTGTTTCAGAAACTACCGTTAAAACTCGGCGGCGAAAGCCCTGGGCGAATATTCGATATATTTGCGGCCATAACAATTAGTCTTCAAGGCGATGCAATTATGCTTTTGACCGATTCCTGGCAGGGCCCCTTGGGCCACTATCGCAATCCGGCGGAAGTTAAGAGTGTCTGTTTTGATTTGGTCACCAAAGAAATGACAATCAGTTTTGTAACAGAAAGTAAGGATTTTGAAGCTCATTTTTCTGATGATGAGGTCAGGCTGCCGGAAATTACACTGAAAAAAATATCGCTAGCGCAAGAGCGGGCAATCCTTGAGAAAATCTACAAAAAAGTTCCGCGCAAAGCCATGCCAATAATTGAAGCTCCTTCGGCGCAAAGGCAGATAAATTGAAAACTCTTCTGTTGTTACTTTTTTCGGTGCAATTGCACGCTGCTAATGAAATTATCCGATCAAAAGATGATATTGTTTTTCACACGCCAGACATGATTAAATTTTCCGACGCCGGAAAGATTTCAGAATTCCGGGGCGTGATTGATCGCGTTTATTTTACTTCGCATGATCTGAAAATGATCGATCTCTATCAATTCAATACCGATTTGCTGAAAGTTGACAACTCACTTTGCATGGAATTTATCGAAAAAATATTTGCGGTGAGTAAATCGAATGTATTTCAGGTTAAAACTTTTAAAATTATTGATTCAAATAAAGGCAAGGTCTGCGAAATTCTGGTAACGAATAAAACAAAGCCCAAGAAAAAAGAAGAAACCTATTTTCGCTTTACCTCAATCGGTTTTGTAAACGCAAAAGCGAATGCCCTGGTTTACAATCTTAAAGGCATTAATGATGACAAAATTACCGAAGCCCGACTTTTCTGGAACAGCTTACGTTAGACTATCAATAATTTTATCGGCGCAGCGAATGCCATCGCAGGCCGCTGAGGTTATGCCGCCGGCGTAGCCTGCGCCTTCGCCGCACGGATAAAGCCCCGCATGTGAAATGCTTTGCAGGCTTTCTTCATCGCGGGTAACCCGCAATGGACATGAAGTTCTTGATTCAACTCCGTAGAGTTTTGCATTCTGCGAAATAAATCCCCGCATACTGCCTTCAAATTTTTCAATACCTTCCGCTATTTTTGAGTACATAAATTCCGGCAGCAACTGATCAAGTCTTACTGTTTTAATGCCAGACGGGGACGACGTGTCGGTAACGACGTTGTGGTCCGATTTTTTCAGAAATGAAATCAGGTTTTGGACGGGCATTTCTTTGGTTCCGCCGGCGTTTTGAATTGAATCAAAGGCGCGGGTTTCGAGTTCGCGGCGAAGCTTCATGCCGCCCATTTTGTCGTTGCCGAAAAGTGTGTCGTGCTGAATGCTCACGACGATGGCGGCATTGGCGTAAGGCGAATTGCGGTTAAAATTACTCATGCCATTACAAACAATGCCATCGGCAGAAGTACCGCTTGAAAGCACATAACCACCCGGACACATACAGAAACTATAAACTCCGATGCCGCTCGCATTATCATGGTGGGCTAATTTGTAATTGGCCGAACCAAGTTTCGGGTGTTCGGAAAATTGCCGGTACTGAATTTCGTTGATTTCTTTTTGTCGGTGTTCAACCCGCAAGCCCATTGCAAAAGACTTTCCTTCAACAAACACATCGGATTCAATGAGATGACTGAGCATGTCTTCGGCCGAGTGACCGGTGGCCAGAATAACGTGATCCGAAAAATGACTTTCGCCTTTTTCGGTTAAAACACCGTTAATGCATTTGGTGCCATAGAGTAATTTGGTGACCTGACTGTTATAGAATATTTCGCAGCCGTGGCTCAGCAGAAATTCGCGCATTTTCGGAATTACCCGCCGGATTTTATCGCTGCCGACGTGCGGGTTTGAAAGCCATTGGATTTCGGCGGGCGCACCGAACTGCACGAGGCGGTTAAGGACGTAGGGGATATGCTCTGACTTTATTCGCGTGATCAGCTTGCCATCTGAATAAAGACCGGCACCGCCCTCGCCGTAACAGACATTATTACGGGTGTCGAGTTCACCGTAGCGCCAGAATCTGTTAATGCCCTTGATGCGATCGGTAGATTGACTGCCGCGCTCGAAAAGTCGGCACGGAATTCCGCGTTCAACAAGGCGAAGTGCCGCAAATAGCCCTGCTGGCCCAGAACCCACAATGATAGGTTTCTGAAAATCAGCCGGCAATTTTTGGATTTTCGGAAGCGAAAATTCCTCTAGCCGCAGAATTTCATCTTTGTCTGCGACTTCGACGGTATAGACAAAATGCGGAGAGTGCTTTTTACGGGCATCGACCGATTGCCGGAGAATTCGGTATTCGCCGTGATCGGGAGCAAGCCAGGCTAAATGCTCGGCTAAATCCTGGTCTATCGGCAGTTTTAGGTCTTTAAATATCTTCGACATTTCAGGAAGAATATAGCAAGATCGACCGATGTCAGCAATAACCAGATTCCTTCCGAAGAACCATCTCAGTTATATCGTCGGTCAACTCGTGCACATCAGACTGCCGGGCTTTATAAACAGGCTGATAATTGCAAATTTTGCAAAGGCCTACCGAATTAATCTTGATGAGGCTGAATTTCCGATAGATCAGTATCTGAGCCTTGGCGATTTTTTTGTAAGAAAGCTTAAAGCCGGTATCCGACCTCTAGGGAAAACCTGGGCACTGCATCCGGCAGATGCTGTGATAACTCAGGCCGCACGAATTGCTGACGGAAAACTCATACAGGCAAAAAACCGAACCTATTCGGTAGAGACTTTTACAAAAGATAAAGAAGCACTTGCGAAATTTAACAACGGTTTGTTTCTGACTTATTATCTCTGTCCGACAGATTATCATCGGGTGCATTCACCGGTGACCGGCGAAATCCGGAAAGTCATTCACATTCCCGGGAATCTGTGGCCGGTTAATCCATGGTCAACTGAAAATATTCATGAGATTTTCTCGGTTAACGAGCGGGTTGTTGTTGAAATCGAAACTGATCGCGGACCCGTTGGGCTGGTGTTTGTAGGCGCCACGAATGTGGGTAAAATAATGTTGAGTTTCGATTCTGATATTATCGGAAATCAGTTGATGTCTTCAGCCGTAAGAGAAAAAACATACAATAATACCTTCATTAAGCAAGGCGACGAAATCGGAATGTTCAGAATGGGCAGCACTGTTGTTATGCTCTATTCCGAAAAAACGCTGGCCGCCAAAGATGTGAGTGCTTTTATCAGCAGGCCGGTTAAGGTCAACAGCGACTTTACAGACTAACCCAGTTTAAACCGGATAAGTGCATTCGGTATCCTGGGTTTCCATAATACTGACTGTTTTTAAAAGCGGAAGTTTAGGTAGAGTTTTTTCAAAAATCCATTTTGCCAGAAGTTCAGAAGTGGGGTTTTCGAGCCCCGGCACGTCATTCAGTGTCTGATGATCTAACTGAGCTAACAGCGGCGCCATCAGTTCAGTAATCCGGTGGTAATCATAGAGCCAGCCAATTTCGGGATCGAGGTCGCCAACAAGTTTTAGAACTATCTTAAAGCTGTGCCCGTGAATTCTTGAGCAGGGATGGCCTTGGGGTAATTTCGGCAAAAAACGCGCTGATTCGATGTGAAATTGCTGTTTCAATTCATATTTCATGATAGTTTACCTCTTATATGCATTTAACAAGCTTACATTTAGCCAAACAGAATTTCAAATTTTCTTCTGCACATTTTCTGATTTTCGACGAAAAATCCGCAGAGATGCTACACGGTCATAACTATCAAGTTACAGTGGATATCTCCTGCACCCCGCCAAAAGACGGTGAAGACCGCGGTTACTTCATCGACTTCAACGTTCTAAAGAAGATTATTAAAGAGCACTGCGATGCCTGGGATGAACATATCCTGTTGCCGGGAAAAAACCCTGAAATGCGGCATCAGATCAGTCAGAGCGGCAAAAATTACGACATCCATTTCAGAGACCGCTTCTATTCGTTTCCCATCATTGAAACTATCTGGCTGCCGATTACAAATACCAGCGTAGAAAATCTGTCGATGCTGCTGGCAAAAAATCTTCTTAAAAAAATGAAGGATTTCGGAATCCGGAAAATTCGGGTAAGTGTTGAAGAGACCCGTGGCCAGAGCGCCAGTTTATCAGTCAGTTTGTAGTCCTAAGGGGCAGCAACTTCTGCAGGGGTCAGTTCTTTTTTGACCCGATAGTTCCAGAAACAAATTTGGCCGGGATCGATAATCCAGTGCTCCATACGGTCTTCAACTTCTTGCGGGGTTCCATTACAGGCCGTGCTGCCGAGATCCGCAAAGTTTGTAACCTCTGAACTTGACCACGACCAGAAAGACTTTTCCGGCTTAGACCAGTTACGGTTAAAACCGAAATGCTGCTTCTGAATTTTTGCGAATATCATTTTCTCTTTTTCAGGAAATTTAATGAGGTCACGGGCGATTTCTGCGATTTTCCCATCGGTGACTTTAACAATGAACGAATCTGCGCTGCCGGTTCGCGGGCCAATCAGGAAATAAGCAGCGGCGGGGTCGGTTTCGGATTTTTGCGGCGCTACATTCACCGGCATTTCATTTCCGGATTCGGTCAAGCTGAACACGGCCGATTTTTCGGAACCGGTAATTTTCAGTTTTGCCCAACGCTTAACAGTATCAGGCGGCATATAGAGCAAAGCCTGCAGCGAGGAAAGCGCCAGTTTATGGATTGAAATTATCTTTCCATCGGCGTCTGAAAATTCCAGTCGAAAATCATTTTTATCAGGATATAGATTTTGTAGCCAGAATTGATTTTCATTTTGTGGCGTTCGTTTGAAGGTGCTTTCGCCGCCTTCAACTTTGCTTGCTAAAAAATCGCGACCGCCGCATTTATAATTCACATTCAAGGGTGTGGTTGCGTCGATGTTCAGGAGAGAAAACCTTTCATTTTTCAGTAAGGATTCGAGATTTACGGTGACGGAAGTTTTTGCAGGCAGTTCCAATTCAGACTCGCGGATTAAATTACGATTGAATTTCTGCAACCAGACCGAGGCTTCTTTCGCCCCGTTATTCTGTATGATAAGCTCTCCGTGTTCGCAGACCTGCGGCCAGTGAAAAACTTCCGCGCTTACGAAAGCGGACGTAAAAAATGACATTATCAGACCCAAAAAAAGGTGCGTTTTCATTCTCACATAATTAGGTTCGGGATCGGTTTCGGATTACTTTAAACCTAATAAAAAAACTGGACTTAAGAATGAAGAATCAAGTAAGGTGTTTGAGATGAAATATCTTTGCATGACCATGCTCGCTCTTTGTCTAGGTTTTGGATTTAAAGCCGGCGCTGCTGAAAAGTCTGAGCAGACGACAAGAGCTGCACGAATCGTCAAGCCTCCAAGGGAACTTCAAAGGCCGCCGCAAAAAGAAAAGAAGAGTTTGGCCCTGGGCGGTGAAGTCCGTAATTATACGTATACAGAGCCGGGCGTTATGAGCCACACGGGTTATTTGTTCGGCATCTGGGGAGAATGGAACTGGAACAGCGCACTCGGCTTCGGTCAGACCAGCGCCAATCTGCTTTTCGGTGCTTTAAGCTATGAAGGCCAGGCTTGTAATCTTTCAGGCACTTCTTGCACTCCGCTAGCGGCAACGACGAATGACATAATCGTTAAAGTTGGTGTGCGGCTTGAACATGTTTTCAATCCGGCTTTCAGAATTTTTTATGGCGGCGGTTTCCGTTATCTCTATGATAAAGGCGAAGGCGCAAGCTTTTACACGCGCACCGGTGAATGGGTTTTTTTACCCGTCGGTCTGAAATTCGAAACCAACACTTCACTCGGAAACCTTTTTCTGGAATTGGAATATGACTACACGATTTATGGCGTGATAAAATCGGGCCTGTCTGAAGTGAGTAATACGCTTAATGATGTAACCAGTAATCAAAAGGGTGGTTATGGTCTGGTGATTTCGGGCGGCGTCAACCTGACTGAGAATTTAATGACCGCGTTAATCTATGAATCGTGGAATGCAAATGACTCGGACATTATGGCTTCCGGCGGTCAGAACTTCAGGGAACCCGCCAATTTATCGCAGGCGATCGGCTTACGTGTGGGCTATACTTTCTAAACATTTAGTACGAAGTATTCTAAATGATAGTCAAATGAAAACCGATTGATAGGCAGTTGATAATCAATTTCAATTGATTGACTGCTTAGGGCGTTAGCATCTAATAATAAACCCTGAAATATGAAAAAATTTATAATTCTGAAAATTGAAGCTTCCAGAAAAAAAGACGGAAAAGATCTTGAAAAGCGCCTTTACGATCTGGGTTTTCATCCGGGCCTCGAAGTTGAAATTGTCGGTAAAGTTTCTTTTAATTCTGTAACAATTGTTCAATATGGCGCGACTCGGATTGCGCTGAATGATGAGGAGTTCGCATGTCTACATGGGCATTAGTGGGCTCGCCCAATTCAGGCAAAACGACGCTCTACAACTGGCTGACCGGGGCAAGTTCAAAGACTGTTAATTACCCGGGTTCAACTGTTGATTATAATATCGGGCAACTGAAGTCTGGGCTTTCTGAACGCAGCGGTGGGTTGCCGATTAATATTATTGATACGCCCGGGGTCTATTCACTGACTCCGCAGAGCGAAGACGAAAGAGTTACTCACGATGTGTTGTTTAAAGCCGGAAAAAAGACCGACGTAGATGGCGTTATTGTTGTTCTTGACTCCACTCAGTTGAGTCGGCATTTACTGCTGGCTAAACAAGTCAAAGAAAGCGGTTATCCTACAATTGTTGTTCTGACGATGCGTGACCTGATTGAAGACGAAGGCTCTGTGCTGGATCTGGAAATGCTTAAATCTGAACTGAACGCTGAAATTATTTTTTTCGACGGCGTATTCGGGCGTGGCCTGAATGAATTGCTGACCCAATTCAAACAACGTCCTGAAACCGGCGAAACTTTCGACTGCCCACACTGGAGTATCGAAACACAGACCGGAATAATTAAGTGGGCCGGTGAACTTAACAAAAAAGTTTTTCTGAAGCGGAATCAGGAAAAATCCGCTCAGAATTTTTCGAACAAACTTGACAGTGTGTTGATGCATCCGGTGCTTGGAATATTTCTGTTTTTTGTTTTCATGACCTTGCTGTTTTCGGCGGTTTATTGGGCTGCAATCCCTGCGATGGATCTTATCGACGGCGGTTTCGGAAAATTGATTGCGTTCGTAACTGAAAATATTCCGGGACTAACCGGCGAATTTTTAGGTTCGGGGCTGGTTGCGGCAATCGGCGGCGTGGTCATTTTTGTGCCGCAGATATTTATTCTTTTTATCGGTATCGGTTTACTTGAAGCTTCAGGGTATCTTGCCCGTGTTGCGGCCTTAATCGATAAGCCGCTTACAATGGTGGGCCTTGGCGGAAGATCTTTTGTGCCACTGCTTTCGGGTTTTGCATGCGCAATTCCGGCGATAATGGCCACTCGGAATATTACTTCAAAAAAAGAAAAGTTGATTGCCCAGAACGTAATTCCGTTCATGACCTGTTCGGCGCGCTTGCCGGTTTATGCGCTGTTAATCGGATTTCTTTATGGTGACAGCAATCCGCTGATGGCCGGTTTTATTATGGCCGTCATGTACTTCGGCGCAATCGTCGTGGGAGCTATCGCTTCGAGGATTATTGCGTACTTTATCAAAGACACTTCGAAGTCCAGATTGCTGATGGAGCTGCCGCTGTACCGTCGGCCGCGAATTTCATTTATTCTTATGCAGGCACTTTCAAAAGCCCAGAATTTTGTTGTTAAAGCCGGTCCGATTATTTTTGGTCTGGCTGTGGTGCTGTGGTTTGCCACAAATTTTCCGAGAGTGCAGTCGGTTGGCGTTGAGGCGGTTAGCGCTTCGGTAGTTGCTCAACAGAGTTATGCGGCAATGGTTGGGCAGGTTATCGAACCGGTGTTCAAACCGATGGGGGTTGATTGGCGCGTCGGTTTCGGATTGATTTCAGCATTTGCGGCCCGGGAAGTTTTTGTATCTTCACTTGCACTGATGTTTAATGTTGAAGCCAGCGAAGAAGTCCAGACCCAAGGTTTAATTACAGCTATGCGCAGTGCCACGTTTCCGGATGGCATGCCGATTTTTACCACGGCCTCGGTTGTTGGAATTCTGATCTTTTTTATGATCGCCCTTCAGTGTACGTCCACGGTTGGAGTCTTGAAACGTGAAATGGGCTCTTGGCCGCCGGTACTGATGCAGTTGGTTTTCAGTAATTTGTTTGCCTATGCGCTTGCGGTTTCGGTAGTTTCGGTGCTCAAAAACCTGGGTTATTGATTCACGTGACTTGATTACCCGCCTGGGTCAATCAGCAACGGAAGTCAAAATTTAAAATAGTTACATTTCGGCATTTTTGAACTATTATACCTGACCTTCTTAAAAAGGTGAAAAGGGTCAAAGTATTTCAAAAAATGCAAAAATAGTCATGGAAACAGAAAAGCCCAAAAGGGACAGCGACCGATTTTCTGAATTTGAAGGGGTCCGTCTGGATTCGATCAGTTTACTACTGGACGAACCGGCGCTTTTGCAGGGGCCCTCACTTTCAAGTCTGTTAAAATTAAATTTCAACAAATACAAAAGAACTGAAGTAACTAAAGACAAAGAACTTCTTTCGCCAAGTCTTTGGAACCTGCCGGAGGTTTTTCGTCAGAAACTGACGGCTTTTTCAGATCGTTATCAGAGTGATGTCAATAAACAGAATAACCTGGCGGATGTTTTGCGCTACAACTTCAGTAACGGCATGCAGTTGAGTTCACAGGAGATATTACGTCATCCACTACATAAAAAAGTAGCTTCAGAGCTTTTACCCCAAGCTAAAGTTTCAGTGATGGTGTTCGGAAAATGGCCGCTGTTACAGAAGAATGATATTACTTTCATCAGTAAATCGGTGGCGGAAATCGAAGAGATTATCCAGTCGTTAATAGCCAGTGTCATGGTGGCGCATCGACGGGGTGACGTCGAGATATATCTGCAAACCAAAAATGACGCCGTTCATGCGATGAAAATACAGAGTGTGGAGTTTGATCTGGCCCAAGAGCTTGATTGGCATGTGGAATTTCATGAAAAAGAAGAATTAGAAGTGGAATTCAAGCTGTTCAGTTTTCGCAAGCAGACTGTGCATTTTTATCAGTCGTTTGCAGTAGAAGCCAATGAGGGCATCATCATGGTACATGCCTGGCGGCACGAGTTCAGTTTATTGCAGGAGATGCTGCACAAATTATCGCGGGACTTGTTTTTACCTCAGAATCAAATGCCGCAGATGAATTTAACCGGCGAAATAGCGGCCAAAAGCCTGCTTAAATATCTGCGAACCCGCCAGATACCGGTCAAAATCATCGGCGGCTCCCAAAACCTTGAGTCGCGACAAAGTCAGACCGAAATTCGACTGGATGACAACGGCGCCTTTTTTATTAATCATGTAGCGCGGGTTTCCGGGCAAAAAAATTTGACCCGACGAGGATGGACATCTATATCCACACTTTATCTGCAAACCCTGTCACAGGGTTTGCCTTTTTTGCTTCAGAGCGAAGCTCGCGACATGGCTTCCCGCCTTCGCACTAAGAGGGTGTGGGATATGAAGCTCTTCAAACATCTTGGGGTCGTACAGTACATTTTCCTCGAAGCTCTTTCTTTGCATTTTGATGGCGGCCTGACGAATGGCGCTCAAGTTAAAAAAGAGGATTTTTTTCTGTCGTTGCATAAAAAAATCCAGAGTTTATTGATTGCCGGTTCCGGCGCGGCTTTTGTGCGCGATATTCCGCTAACTGAACTTTGTTCTAAATCGGTATTAGCCTGTTATGAGGATTTTACGAATAGTATTTTCAAATCCGTCGGGTCTGATGAGGCTTTTTATTCCGAACAAGGGGAATTGGTTTTACAGGGCGTCGTCGAGCGTGAATTTCGTCTAATCTATGAACTTCTCAAAAAAACCGCACTGACTTCCGGTGGTGAAGCTTTTATTAAATCAAGAACCCCTTTTATCTCCCGGATTTGTTCGGACAACAGTGATAAGGATCTTCAGCTGATTCATTCAAAGTTTCATTTTCCTACCGGGGGGGGGCGGAGCGCACCGTCTCTGCATGAGTCCCTCGATTCGCTGCATTTTTTAATTCCCTACGGATTTAAAATCTTTTTCAGAGATCAGGCTTTGCAGGAGTTAGCGGATGATGAGTTTCATATGGATTTTGTCTTACAAAGTGAATCGGACCAGAAGTTTTTCAACTGGTTTGAGCTCAATCCAAAATTTTTCTTAAGGGGCCAAGAGGTCCGCGCCGACCAGCTTTTAGGTCTGGGCGCCGGCGGGGTTGTCGAGTACGATGGAAAACTCTATTTGGTGCCGAAAAAGCAGTTACCTTCGTTGCGCCGTCTCGAAAACTTCTGGCAGAAGCTACAAAGTGGAAAAACCGAATTCACTAAAAGAAAAAATGGTGACAAGGTCTATAAACTGCCACGCAGTCAAACACTTGAGCTTCTGGCTTTACGTGCTTCCGGAGTAAGTATACGCGGGGACCACGAGTGGAAAAAACTCTGTGAATTCTATGACAATCTGGGCCGCTCCTCGCGCGAATTGAAATTACCGAAATCAATAAAAGCCACTTTGAAACCATACCAGATTTCAGGAATTCAATGGCTACAGGATCTCTATCACCTGAAACTGGGTGCCTTGCTGGCTGATGACATGGGGCTGGGAAAAACCTTGCAGACACTTAGTTTTTTAGACGATCTACGGGAAAAAAATGAAATGGGCCAGGTTCTGATTGTCGTTCCCTCCTCGTTGATTTTTAATTGGCAAGATGAGGTCGAAAAATTCACTCCTCTGTTAAAAATTACCATATTTTCAAACCGGGATCTCGAAGCAATCAGTAAAAAATTAGCGGTTAAAGAAGAACTGGTCGTGATCACCACTTATGGTTTGTTGGTCGAGCATGAAGCTTATTTCACTCAGTATAAATGGAATATCCTGATCTTTGACGAAGCCCAGAATCTGAAAAATTTGAATACTCGGAGAACTAACGCAGCCCGGGCACTGAATGCAGCTTTTAAAATTTGTTTAACCGGAACGCCCATGGAAAATCACTATGGGGAATTTTTCTCTTTAGTGGATTTACTGGTGCCCGGCAGTCTCGGCGAACTTAAAGAATTCCGACGGCAGTTTGTAAATACCGAGATGATCAGCATGGACCAGATCGAGGACCTAAAACTCAAGATCAAACCTTTACTGTTACGTCGTACGAAAAGAGAAATTCTGGAGCAACTACCGGAAAAACAGGAAACAAAAGTCAGTATCGCATTTGAGGAAAGACAAAAAGAAATTTACCGGGATATTGCCCTTTCCTATAATGCAAGGGTCAAAGAAACAATGGAGACGCAGGGACCCGCCAGAGTTCAGTTGCAAATGCTGACCGCATTGCTGAGACTTCGCCAGGCCTGTTCCGATCCGGCGGCGTTGCCGAATGTCCGCTACGACAAAGTACCTCCCAAACTTGAAACTCTGGTGGAGTCTCTGAAAGAAATTGTTGAGTCCGGTGAAAGCGCTCTGGTGTTTACGCAATTTATTCAGACGCTGGAACACGCCGCAAAGATTCTGCAACAGAATAATATTCCGGTTTTTGTCATGCACGGAAAGGTTCCATCTAAGCAAAGGCAGAAAATTCTGTCAGAGTTCAGCAAAATGAGCGCCGGAGCGGTGCTGATTATGACTTTAAAAACCGGCGGAGTCGGTCTTAATCTGACCAAAGCCAGCTATGTTTTTCATTTGGAACCCTGGTGGAATCCTTCAGTCGAAAATCAGGCCACGGACCGGGCCCACCGGTTAGGACAAAATAAAGCGGTGCAGGTTTTTAAATATATCATGCATGAGTCTCTTGAAGAGAAAATCGAAATATTAAAAGAGCGTAAAGATAAAAAATTTAAATCGTTGTTTATCACATCTGAAAAACATGACGAAATCGGAAAAGGCAGTGGCGCCCTGAGCAAAGCGGATTTTGATCTGCTTTTAGGGATAAAATAACACTTACCTGTCGAAGTTTTTAAGCCTGATAGCGCTGAGTGGTGGCCTAAACGAATGAGGCTGGCGGCGGGAGGCATGGCTATTGCCCGCGTTTGAAGCGGTAGTATTTCCGGTACCATTTCGAAGTTTTTTTAAATAGTGACCACAAATTCTCATTCGGAAAAATACTGACCCGAAAAATCGAATAAGGTTCTTCTTCCATCAGCCGCCCGCCGGTATCGGTGTTTACCGCATAGTCGTAACCAGCGGCCTGCGCCAGGTCGGCGGCTACGGGGTTTGTAACCCCGTAAGTAAACGCAAAAACATTCACCGGTAAATTAAACTCATTCTCGAGGAATTTTTTAGAATCCTTCAGCTCGTTTTGAGCTGATGCCGTATCCAGCGCTGTTATTTTTTTGTGAGCAAAACCATGCGAGCCGATCGCAAACGGCGTTTTTTTCCATTGCTGGCGTGCGGGGCCTGAAACGATTTCATGCGAAGGTTCAGTTGAATGGTTATCCCACTGATTACTGGCAATTTTAGGATCGGCCAGTAGAAAAACCTGAGCGGTAAAGTTATATTTTTTTAGCAACGGAGCGGCGTTATCGAGGTTGTCCTTATAGCCATCATCAAACGTGAGCAGCAGCGGCTTTTTCGGAAAGCTGCTGAAACTTTTTTTTCCGGTGCGGAATTGCTGCAAATCCGCAAATGTGAGGGTTTTAAAGCCGCGCTTTTTGTAAAAGTGCAGGTGCTTTTCGAAGTTTTCTTTGGTGACGAAAATTTTGTGTGCAGAAGTGATCGGTTTATCCGGAACCTTATGGTACATCAGAACAGGAATCCATTTGGAATAGTTTTTGAGGAAGTAAGCCGACTCATACAGCCGCTGGATTTTTGCGGCAATCGGCAAAAGCGAAAAGTGTTGGGTTGCAAGTTGAGAAAGTCGGGCGGCATCAACAGTATCGAAATTCAGATCGGCAAGTAACTGAGCCATGTTCAGTTGCGGGTTCGAAGCGCCCGGTTGGATGTCACCGAAATTAGAAGCTAAGGCTTCAAAAAAATTTTCGGGAGTAATACGGCCTAAATATGTGGCTTCACCAAAAGCAATAACTGGCACCCCGGTTATCAGCGCCTCCATACAAACGCGGCCGGCGCCGATGATGAGGTCAAAGCCTGCGTAAATATCACTGTTGAGCCCTGTGATATTGAGTTCTTTAATAGAGGTTTGGTTTGCAGGGCTTAACTGCAGGTCGGCAAGCGCACCCCCGATGAGGGTGATTTCATAATTTTCAGTCTGCAGAGCGTGCACGACAAGCTTTGTACGTTCACGCTTAGGCCCGGTTGTTCGGCCCACAATGGCTATCTTGCGGCTTGAACGAATTTTCCGCGGAATAAAATAATAGTCACCGGGATTTAGCGGATTGGGAATAACTTTTATTCGCCGGTCAGCATAGGAAAAATCGCGAATGAGATGAGTTTTAATATTTTCACAGACGGCAAAAATAAACTCGCCGTACTGGTTATGCAATTTTTTTGAAAACGAAATGTGTTGCACACCATGCACGGTTGAAACCTGTGCGGTACCCGAAAAGAGCAAGGCCCAGTACGCCATTTTTGCAGCGGCCCGCGAATGGGTATGCACAACCTGAATATTTTGCTTACGGATGAAGTTGCGTAACCAAAGAATATTTTTAAAAAAAATGAATCTGGATTTGGTTTCAACTTCCGTTCGAATCTGGACCGCGCGGGTCGGAAAAAAAAATTCATTTGATAATTGATAAACCTGGTGGCCGCTGTCGATCTGGTGATGGGCCAGAGTCACGGCATAAACTTCGGCCCCGGTAAGTTGATTCTGCGAAAGCAGATGGAGTATGTTCACCTGAAAAGATTAGTTCAAAAGCGACATTTTATCTAGATATTGAATATTAGCCTAAAAATTCGGCATAGATTAAGAGCGATTCAGATTTATTCCTGCAATTCTTGACATCGACTCTGGTTATAAACTAAATTTTTATTTCGCAATTAATCGATTGCGGGAGTAGCTCAGTTGATAGAGCGATGCCTTGCCAAGGCATAGGTCGCGGGTTTGAGTCCCGTCTCCCGCTCCAAATGTAATCGTTTATTTTTTACTGGCTCTCCTCACTTTTGTTGACTGCGAAAATCATTTATTTATGGTCATGTGTCCGGGCTAAGGAAGGTATAAATGGGATCATATTTCCAAATAGCTGGTGGTAAAGTTTGGCTTCCGGTTCACTCATTGAGGTAATTTCAACACCTAAACCCGGCGTCAGATTTTTTCCCATAGTTTGAATCCAACGGACGATGCCAGCCCCCCTAAAAGTAGCGGGTTTCGGATTTAGAATTTCAATAGAGAATAAAATATTTGATCCTCTTGCCGGTGGAACATAGGCATGCGAAATGAAAAATCCGCCTCTGCCGAATAACACCGCCTTCTGAGACTCGAGCTCAGAAATACTTAGCCCTTTTTTTTCTATCGTTACGAGGCGTGGTCCTGTAGGGGGTTTTTGAGCCCATTTTGCCTCTGGGGCCAGCAAACATTTTTGGATCGCTTCACGAACCGCATTTGTATTAAACGGCTTTGTGAACTTTCCCTCTGCTCCGATGTGATAGATTTCTTCGTTAAGAACATCAGAAAATCCCGACATAAAAAGTACACTTGTGCGATTTTCATTTCGAGCTTTTACTTTTTTAGTGAGTTCGATGCCATCACCGTCAGGCATTCGTACATCCGTCAAAATCAAATTGTAATTATTTTTTTCGACGAGGTTCCAGGCTTCATTTCCGCTGTGGCTGATAGAGACCTGAAATTGGAACCTTTCGAAAAGACTGCCGATGGTCTCGAGAATAAGCGGTTCGTCATCAACCACTAAAATGTTTATATCTGCAGGTTTCAAGGTCTTAATTCCACACATTATTATCCATGAATTCGATTTGAGACGCAAGAAGTGGAAGGATCGCCTAGCTGTAGGAACGTCTGGTCTTTCAAATATCACTATCAATATTGAAAATACACCTCAAAATATTTCTATTATAGGAGTTTCGGTGAAAAAACCAAGCTACGTAGCCCCTGAAATTCCAACAGATGAAATTCAACGAATTCAGGTTTTGAAGGCGATGAATATTCTGGATACCCCGCCGGAATTTTCCCTTGATGAAATAACGACTCTTGCATCAAGGATATGTAATACGCCAATTTCGCTGATTAGTTTGATTGATGAAAATCGGCAATGGTTCAAATCAAAGGTGGGAATCAGTGTTTCTGAAACTCCGCGCGAACGCTCCTTTTGCGGCCATGCTGTTTTCAATTCCAAAACATTAATTGTGGAAGACTCCCATTTGGATTTACGATTCAAGGATAATCCGCTGGTGACCGGGGATCCGAGAGTTCGTTTTTACGCCGGCGCTCCGTTGATTACTTCAAATGGACAAGCTCTCGGAACCCTCTGCGTAATCGATCATATGCCTAAAACACTTTCTTTGGATCAGATTAGCTCTCTTGAAATCCTTTCAAGGCAAGTCGTCCGCAATTTTGAAAGAAATAAAATCGAACTCGAACTCATGATTCAGAAAAATTTTTTCAACAGTATTGTTAATGTTCTTCCACAGCTGGTTTCGTACGTTGATACCTCATATCATTACCTTTTCAGGAATCTGGCATATCAAAAATGGTTTAATCTATCGGCC
>JANOJH010000134.1:0-2602 GCA_031408135.1 Bdellovibrio sp.
AAGGGCCAAACTGCAAAGATGTCTTTCATGGGACATGTGTTAATGGAAAATAGAAATGGCCTTGCCGTTGATAACCGAATCTCACAACCGGGCTATCATGCAGAGCCAGATGCCGCATTAGAAATGGCTCAAGGAATTGGCGGAAAGAATAAAAAAACAATTGGTGGCGACAAACATTACGATCAACAATTTTTGACAGAATCACTTCGAGAGATGAATGTTGCGTCTCATGCGGCTCAGAATATTCACCCTCGCAGACATACAACTTCGGTGGATGGGCGCACCACTCGCCATGAAGGATATGAAGTCAGTCAGCGAAAAAGAAAGCGGATCGAAGAAATATTTGGCTGGCTAAAGACCATCGGACTGATGCGAAGACCGATGGTCAGGGGGCTTGCAAAAGTGGGCTGGATGTTTTCATTCGGGCTCGCGGTGTATAATTTGGTGCGAATTAAGAATCTATGCGAAGCTTAAGAGTGGAAAAACCGCAAAATGCCCCGTGCTGTGACTGGAAACGACCTGAAACAGCTTGATAAAATCGACTGACAAAACTTAAAATTTCAAAAATTAAAAAATCAGAAATAAGAATTTGATCAAATAGCTGGGTTTTTCACCGGCCTGCTAGTGACTGGATTCGGTGGCCACTTCTTCCGCTTCCAGATTTTCGCCTTGCCGATAGCGATCAACCAGGCTTGTATCGTTTGTCGGGAATGAAAATAAAAGTGAATTCACCTGAGCTTCTGTGTCTTCTTCGGTAATGACAATATAATGTAAATCTTCAGTTCCCATATCGCTGAATTCTTTAATAAAAGTAACCAGTATGTGCCCCGTTGAATCCACTTTCCGCCAGATTTCATCCGGTGAATCAATCGTTGATTCACGGCACTCGTTAAAATCCTTGAATTTATCGGTTGGAATATCCTTGTCGCCGCGGACTTTCAACATCGATTCGAGCAATCCGATGGCAAGGTAATCACCTTCCAAAAGCGAATCTCCCTCGATCGCGGCAAACTGGATAGCCTCAAGCTTCTTGTGAAAAACAATCTCATTTTGCCTGAAAGCTTCGAGCATTTTAGCATCGCGGGTTGGAAAGTGAATAAATACGAACGTCGGATAATTGTCTTCAGTGTTTATATAAACCACTGCGATATACTCGAAAACCTGTTGCTTGGTTTCGAATCTCTTCACCAGTGTGTGCACGATCAGATCTTCAAATGTTGTGTCGTCCAGCCAGATTTCATCAGGGTCATCGAGAGTTTCTTCAAGTAAAGACTCATGTTCTTTATGCTCGAGCAGTGAAAAATCATTTCGGGAGTCGTAATTTTCCTGAAAGCGCGTCTCGAATTCTTTTATCGGTACCGAAAAATAGCCAAAAAGTGTTTTATCATTTTCAAAAATCAGCCCCTGTTGCTCATCAATGATGATGAGTTCTTTTTCCTGAATTTTTTTTGCCGCTTTGTGAGTTTTCGCTTTTCGTTTTGCAGAAGTGCCAGTTGGTTTTTTCAATTTAATTTTGATGGATTTTGATTTTTTTCTATTGATATTTTTGTTCAATTTTCTGGCAATTTTACTCATGTTTGCTCCGTTGCTTAAATACTAGCTCAAAAAGAAGTTCAATTCATCCACCAAGCCTATGACTGATTAAGTCATTAATTTAGCATGATTGCAATATCGATATTCCTCGCCCAGTCTTATTTCATTAGAGGATCCCATTGTCAAAAGTAGAAGTTTATCTTGATGAACAGCAGGTTAATAATCTTCAGTCAATACTGACTCAATCTGAATCCGGTATTCATATTCTATTTGATAATTCACTGATTGCCGAAGTTTTTAAGCAGCCTTATTCAGAAGAAATTTTTTTTGAAATCGAAAACATTAAAAAAGTTCAGGATGATATTCTGACACTCTTACAATTTAAAACTCTGAATGAAAAATGTAACTTCATTAATTCGCTTACCGAAGAAGACAAACACCGCGTTGTCAGGGCATATTTCTACATCATTGAAAATAATCTGAGAACCAGCCAGAAATTGCCGCATTAAAGATTGTCGTTTTTTGCGCCGATAAGCAGGAATGGTTTTTCTTGCAGTCTTATTATTGTCGATCTCAGTCGGGGCCGAATACCGTGTCTTCACGTTGCACATTATCAATAAAAAATCGCAGGCAACCAAGCAAGTGGAAACGACCCTTGATCCTATACAGTATTCAACATTCTACCCGCTGAAATCCGATGAGGAAATCTCGTACATCGAAACCTGGCGCTGCCTTGGCAGAACAGATTTTTTCAAATCTCACTGCAATAACCCTCGCCTGAGCCCGACCAACGACCTGCTTCGGGCACCAGCTAAAGCCCAGAACTGACGGTTTTTCCCATTTTCTAAGACCGTAGCCGTATTTTTTTGATACACTGACTCTATGGCAGATTCAGTTCAAAACAAGAAAACTCAGCAAACATATCTGAGACAAATCAATCAGGAAAAGTCTGAACGACGCCGCGAAATCATGACAAATCAGAAAGACGACATCAAGTCAGTACGTGATTTCTACGTCGATCAGACTAAGCAGCTAGAATCCGAGTCTGCTGCAGCCATCAGCCATATCA
>JANOJH010000177.1:0-3330 GCA_031408135.1 Bdellovibrio sp.
ATTCAAAAATCGTGATCGGCGCATCTTTATTACCGAAGATCACGCGGCCTTCCTGGAGTTCAGGCTTCAGAGGATTTTTGAATTCTTCGCCGCGGGATTTTTTTTCATCTCCCTGTGCTTTTTCACCGGCAACGCGCTGGGCGTCCTGAGCGGCCTTGTTTACAACCTCAATAAACTTTGCAGGGTCTTTTTCAATTGCAACAAATACGATTGAAGGATCTTTTTCAATCGCTTCTTTTAGTTGTTTTGCTGTTGGTGCACATGATGCTAAAGCTAAAGCAGTCAGCACAAAAGAAATTGTTGATAGGATACGAGAAATTTTCAAGGGAGCCTCCGTGTTCGGTTTGTTTCTTAAATTGCCTGATTAGTCTGTCACAAGCCTTTATAAAACTGAATTCTTTTTTTTACCTGTAGTTGTTTAAATATGCAGTGTGCCAGCCCGAAGTCCAGCTCGCGAATTTGCTATTCAACGCAACCGCGAAATTTTGTTAGCATTACTAAATGATAAAAAATGCCGTTTATTTAACTTTCGTTCTGCTTTTTACATTTTTCAACTTTTCAGGCTGTACCTCAAATCCCCCGGTTCAGACCGCAAAGCCCAGATTGGTCTACACTTATGCCAAGCTGCAATTGCTTGAACTTGATCAGATGAATGAGCTCATTCAGGGCAAGGTCGATAAATACCTAGAAACCCGCAACAAAGAACTACTTATGGACGCGGTCAGAATTTGTCTATCAAGGCCAAATGGCGATTCACTGGTTGAAAAGACCTTCGACAGCATTCGCTACCGCGCCAATTCATCCGATAGCTGGGAATCGGCGGTTGAGGGGCTGACGCAATGGGCGATCTCTGAACTTAAGTCTGAAACTGCGGCGCCTGTCGATCAAGTGACTTATCTGATCATGCTTGAAAATTTAATCGTTGAGTTTAAGCAGGAATTTATTCTTCAGTACAAAAGTCCTAAGTTTGAAACCCGGATTTTTGAAAGAATCGCAGCGGCTAACATTGTTGTATCGAAAGCCGCTTATAATGAAAGTAGCCTCAATCTGATGTCGGCCGTTAAGTCGCCCTCGGCTTTGGCCCAGATGTTAATCAATGAAAAAAACCTAAAGCTAAAGCCGCCGAAAAATTAAATAATTTTTCTGCATTTTGTCTCAATCTGACTCAAGTTTTTAAACTCTTCCTCCGATGAGTTGGTTAAGAAAGCCATGAATGGCGATCAACTGACCAGGAGGTAAAAGATGTTTATTCAGGGAAATTTACAGGCCGTGTTCGATGCCTTATATAATGTCGGCGCAATTGATCCAGTACTCGGTATGGACTGGGATAAAATAAATACTGAAATGAGTACGTCCCCGCAACTGGTGAATCGTGCCTGTGCTTCGATAAACGCCTGCGCCGGTGATCCGAAATTATTGGTTGAAGCATTACGCCGTCTAGAACCAAAATTATTAAACTTTGTTGCGCTGGAGGTAGCTCGTGAATTCTGCGAATTTCAAGATCGAAAAGAACTTCACTGAAACCATGAAAACCCAGATTCTACCAAACTTTTTCAGAGGTTTTCTTTTTGCATTTTTCTTTTTCGTGCAGGTTAAAGTGCACGCTGAAACCAAACCCGAAATTACCGTTCCGCAGTCGGCGCCAAAAGTTACTGCGCCAACGGCGGCTGTCATCACCAAACCAACAGAGATGAGCGCTAAGCAGAAAGACGACGAAATTCTTCAGGCTATCCGCAAGGCTGTTCAGCCGGTAGAGCCAACAAAAGAAATCGTAATCCTGAACACGGAAGCCGGGTTCATTCCACAAAAAATCAGAGTCAAAAAAGGCGAGGCCTACAAGGTGCATGTCGTAAATCTGAACATGAAAGAAAAGAACGTCAGCTTTTTGATGGATTCTTTCACCCAATCACACAATACGGTTTTCGGAATTAAAAAATCTTTTAATATCGAGCCGCAAGTTGAAGGAGTTTACTCTTTTCAGTGCCCGGAAACGGGGCTGCAAGGGCAGCTGATTGTCGTAAAAGATGCCGAATCAAAACACAAGATTGCATCAGATCCGGAATAGTAAACATTTGAAAGCAATTTAATGAGGATCTATGGCTGAAGACAATTCCAATTTTAAAGAAGTAATTGAACGGGCCCTCGGACCCGTTCAGGAATTTTTAAACGACCCCGGAGTTTCCGAAGTGCTCATCAATGGTCCCAACCAGATTTTTGTGGAACGCAAAGGTAAGCTCGAGCTGACCACTGCTAAATTTCCAGACGAAGATAATTTGCAGGCGGCGATTAATACAATTGCACAGTCTGTAGGTCGCCGGATCAATAAAGAAGAGCCGCGGCTTGATGCTCGGCTGCCAATTATTCAGGGTTCGCCCGCCAGCGGATCGCGGATTGCGGCCGTTCTGCCGCCGATTTCGCGGCAGGGTACGGTAATCAGTATCCGAAAATTTACCGCCAGCAAAATTTCGCCGGCTGAGTATATCAAGTGGGGCACGATTTCACCGGATGCCTGGATGTTCATTGATCTCTGTATGTTTCTCGGAAAAAATATTATTGTCAGCGGTGGTACCGGTTCCGGTAAAACCACTTTGCTCAGTATGCTTTGCTCGCGGATTCCGAAAGGGCAGCGGATTCTTGTTATTGAAGATTCGTCAGAGCTGCAAATCGATTATGAACATGTCGTGCGCTTCGAAACGCGGCAGGCCGATATCATGGGCAAGGGCGAGGTCACCATTAAAGATCTGCTTAAAAGTGCGCTGCGATTGCGCCCCGACCGGATTATTGTCGGAGAGGTCCGTTCGAGTGAAGCTCTCGAACTTATCAGCGCGATGAACACGGGTCACAAAGGAAGTATGGGGACGGTTCATGCCAACACTCCCGAAGATGCCATTGTCAGGCTGGAAGCGCTTGCTGCGGGCGGCGATGCCAGGATCAGTGAAAAAGCACTGACGTCACAAGTGGGATCAGCCATCGAAATTATCATTCAGATTTCCAGATACCCGGACGGTTCACGTAAGATCGGAACAGTTTCAGAAGTTCGCGGAGTTGATGAAAAGAATAAATATATTGTTGTGCCGATTTTTGAAATCCATAAACTGACCAGGCGCCAAGATGGCTCGCTCGAGGGAGGAATCCTGCCAACCGGAAACATTCCTTCATTTTATCAGGAAATTATCGACAACAAAATTAATTTTCCACTGACAAAGTTCCAGAAAGTTAAAGCGGCCTAATATGAGTAAAATTTTATTTGGATTGTTTTTTTCCGTTGTAACCTTCGCGATTGAAGTGAATCAGGATATCGAATTAACTCAATATATGAATGCCCGGTAC
>JANOJH010000184.1:0-1343 GCA_031408135.1 Bdellovibrio sp.
TGGATTGGCTTTGCCGTAATTGCCATTGCAGAATTCTTTAACCGCTATCTAAAAAATTTAAAAACATCAGCGGTTGTTGCCACATTGCTTGCCCTATCGGCACCAGCACTTATGGCATTTGAAGGATGGGATGACCACAATCGTTCGGATCGTTTCTTTTCAGTTGACTCCGCAAAAAATTATTTAGCCACATGTGCGCCCAACGCCATCATCTTTACGGGAGGCGATAACGATACGTTCCCGCTTTGGTATGTGCAGGAAACAGAAGGCTTTCGCACAGATGTAAGAGTTGTTGTATTAAGCTATTTCAATACTGATTGGTACATTGATCAAATGATGCGCCCCGCCTATGAATCAAAACCCTTTCCATTTACACTCGCCCTAAAGGATTATCAGCAAGGCGGCCCTAATGATTATCTTCCTTTTGCCGATTTAAAAATCGCCAGCATTGATGCCAAACAATACATTGGTCTGTTGAGCAAGAATTATCCGCAACTCAGAAATGGTGATCGCAATATTATCCCAAGTAAAATCATGACGCTTGATGTTGATAAGGCAGACGTTCTCGCAAAAGGTATCATTCCAAAAGGGATGGATAGCCTTGTAGTAGACAGAATGCAATGGAGACTTTTGCGCGGAGGCTTGGAAAAGAAAGACCTTGCCATTATTGATTTAATTGTTACCAATAATTGGGAGCGTCCACTTTATTTTAACAACACTTCCCTTTCTCAGGTTAATATTGATTTAACACCATACACTATTCAAGAAGGTATGGCCATGCGATTGTTGCCAATAAAAAATCCAGACCCAAGAAGGAATTTTGTGAGCACGGAAGTGATGTTTGATAACATGATTAACAAATATCAATATCGTGGTCTTGATAACCCCAAGGTGTATTACAATGAAGACTACCGTGGTTTTGTACTTAACCACCGAAGCTCGTTAAACGACCTGGCTGAAATGTTGATTGCGGAATACGAGACTGAAACTCAAAATGTGACGGAGACTATCCCTGCCGAAGGACCAACAGAAAATAAAATGGAGAAGGCCAGAAAAGTAGTGCTATTTAGTCTTGAAAGAATGCCTGACAAGAGTGTACCCTATGATCAAACAGTGCCTGGAACAGTGGAGTTATTGTTCAAAGTGGGCGAGAAAGAAAAGGCCATTGAAATTGCGAAGGTAGCTGGTGACCGTGCCGATGAAATGGCTACATACCTCATCAACAACGGCCAAGGTGTAACATTGGAGCTTAGAAAGAGTTTGTTCATTCTAGGCGACTTGCAGCGCATCCTTCACGAAAATGGCGAACATGATTTGGCGAAGAAATATGAAGATGCTTATGA
>JANOJH010000185.1:0-1832 GCA_031408135.1 Bdellovibrio sp.
AAAATCTAAAAAAGCCGTTTAGCCGAAACTCTTTGATTAAAAAATCGGCTGGCGACGTGTGCTTTAAAGACTCATCTACCAAACGATATGCGTTTACAGACAAACCATTCAATATACTCTTTTGCATTAAATCAACACACAGACTGATTGCTTTCTTATGATCATCATAGTCATGCATCAGCAACTCGTTGTCATGCTCACTGAAGTAGAGTCTTACAAACTCACGCTCCCGTTCAATCGAAAACGTCCGAATTAATAGCTCCTTGAGTTCCGAAAAACCGGATATCAGCTCCGTTGCTCCATTTAAATTCCTTTCAAGTCCAAAGAAATTTAAAATTGCAAAAATCAAACCCGTTCAATATTTAGTAAGTCGCAAATTGCTGGTACTTTCTTGATTTAAATCATAACATAAAAATAAGTGCAAATTTATTAGCAAGCCCCTGAAAAAACACATAAGGAATTTAACACATGCCCCCAAATTTTTTCGACTTTACAGTAAAAACACCAACCGCAACCGACTATGATTTGTTACAACATAAAGGCAAAGTTGCATTAGTCGTTAACGTGGCCAGCAAATGTGGCTACACCCCGCAGTACAAAGGCTTAGAAGAGCTGTATCGGACTTTTTCGAAAGAAAAGTTCGTGATCCTGGGTTTTCCGTGTAATCAATTCGGCGCGCAGGAACCCGGTTCTGAAACTGAAATTCAGCAGTTTTGTTCGCTCACGTATAACGTGACGTTTCCGATTCTGGCAAAAATCGACGTCAACGGTGAAAAGGCCGATCCCTTGTTTCAGTTCATGAAAAAAGAGGCCCCCGGTATTCTGAAAACCGAAATGATCAAATGGAATTTTACCAAGTTTCTCGTGGGTAAAGACGGACACGTTATCAAACGTTATTCTCCCGATACCGAACCCAGGGATATTAAAGCCGATATTGAAAAAGCTTTAAGCTAGCATCTGATCTTCAAACGCCGCTAAGGCCGCTTTCGCGCCCTCACCCATCGAAATAATGATTTGCTTATAAGGTGTTGTCGTTACATCGCCGGCCGCGTAAATTCCTTTAACAGAACTCCGGCCTTTGTTGTCCACAACGATTTCCCCATACTTGGTCGTTTCGACGATGTCTTTGATAAATTGGCTATTAGGTAAAAGGCCGATCTGAACAAAAATCCCGTCAAGCTCCACTTCAATTGCTTTTTCAGTTTTGCGATCCTGATATTCAAGTGCAGATACTTTCTGGCCATCACCGGTGATTTTCTGGGTTTTTGCATTTGTGACAACTTTGACATTCGGCAGACTCAGCAGTTTATCCACAAGAACTTTGTCGGCCTTTAGCTCCGGCATGTATTCAAACAAAATAACTTCTTTTACAATTCCGGCAAGATCGATAGCGGCCTCGACTCCTGAATTTCCACCGCCGACAACAGCAATTTTTTTACCTTTGTAAAAAGGGCCATCACAGTGCGGACAAAAGGCTACGCCACGCCCGAGATATTCTTTTTCTCCCGGTATTCCGAGCTCGCGCCACTTTGCGCCGGTTGCCACAATAATATTTTTAGCTTTGAGATGTTCTCCGCCGTCTAGATAAATATGGTTTGAGTCTTTAATATCTATTTTGCTCACGCGGCGATGCTCGAGCAATCGGATCGGATAGCTGGCAATATGTTTTGCCAATTGAGCGGCCAGTTGCGGGCCTTCAGTGTAAATCACCGAAATAAGATTTTCGATGCCTTTGGTTTCCTGCACCTGACCACCCATTTTTTCGGCGATAATCGCGGTAGAAAGCCCTTTGCGGGCGCTATAAATCGCCGCTGAAGCACCGGCTGGCCCGC
>JANOJH010000229.1:0-2949 GCA_031408135.1 Bdellovibrio sp.
TTTATTTTTTCCATGTCTTTTGCATAGCGCTCAGGATCGAGTTCTTTATATTTTTCGCTGAACTTTGTGGGGTTTTTTCCACGGTAACGTACACGCCGTTTAGGTTTTTCTGGAGGTTCGATTGGGGAAGACATCGCTGGACAGTACCCAACTGAGCTTTGAGTGTAAAGCAGGCCGGTGATCAATTAGGTCGTGTGCCTTAATTCGTGGCAACAGATTCAAAATTCAGGATATTCCATTTACACGTTAGGCCTAACAGTATTAGAACTCACTAGGTCTTAACTGACGGGGGATTATGTCCAATTTGATAGGCACCGCTTTTTTACTGACATTGGTGTTAAACACTGTTTTTTGGGGTGTGCTGATTTATTTGTTGATGCCGATCAAGTTGCTCGCAGTAAAAGGGGAATCGCGTCGGAAAATCAATCGGGCCATGGTGTGGGCCGCCGAGAGCTGGATACAGGTTAATTCCGCGGTGCTCGAAGCCGTCCACAATATTGACTGGCAGGTATCCGATTCATCCAAACTAGATCTGAATAAATCCTATCTGGTGGTGGCCAATCATCGATCGTCAGTGGATATTGTCGTTCTACAAAAAGTATTTAATCGGCGAATTCCATTTCTGAGATTTTTCATTAAACGGCAGCTGTTCTATGTTCCGGTCATAGGTGGAGTGTGGTGGGCGCTTAATTTCCCGTTCATGAACCGTTATTCACGGGAGTATCTAAAAAAACATCCCGAAAAACGCAGTACTGATTTTGAGACTGTTCGTCGTTCGTGTGAAAAACTTCGCGGACAGCCGGTTTCGATCTTGAATTTTCTTGAGGGAACAAGATTTTCAGAAGAGAAGCGGTCAGCGCAAAAAAGTAATTTTAAAAACCTGTTGATTCCGAAAGCGGGCGGGGTCGGGACAATTCTGGGTTTGATGGGAGATCAGTTTGATTCGATTGTTGATGTGACGATCTCGTATCCAGAGGGCGCGCCCTCGCTGTGGGATTTACTTTGTGGCCGCTGTAGGCAAGTGAAAGTTTCGGTGCGCCAGTTGCCTGTACCGCAGGAAATTGTAAAAGGAGATTATCAGGCAGATGCCGAAATTAAAACGCTTACGCAAAATTGGGTAGGTGCTCTCTGGGAGTACAAAGATAAACAGTTAGAGTCAGAATAAAAAATTCATTAATTAAGAGTTTTAGAAACTAATCCAGATCTATTCGGATAAGTGTTCCGGCGCGATAACTGACGGTTGAGGAATCGCTGGCCTTGCATGACATGGCTTGTGCGCGCGGAATAAAAATTTCAGTTACTGAATGGATTGCGCATTCGATCTGATCCAGATATGAAACCGATTTTGAAAACAATTGACCGTAGGGGCGTGGCTCACGCTGAAAGCTTGCTTTTTCCAGCAGGTTGAAATTGATATTATTCTGTTCAAAATTGCGATACTTGATATTCAGTGAATTGATCTGATCCGAACTCCAATTAGTACTGAAATAATAAATTATTCTGTTGGCTTGTTTTTTGTCATAGTTAAAATAGATGTGTCTTTCGGATTGCGCAGCACTATTGAACAACTCAACAAGGGTTTCGTCATTAGAAGCCAACCTGGTCTCAACGGGCGCGCCTTGGCTATAGTAGTCGACGGCAACGGCGTAGTCTGCAACGGTGTGAGAGCGATCAACTCCTTCTTTCGGACAGCAAGCGGCCAGGGCCAATGCGACAAATAAAATTGCGATCGTCTTCATATATTCAACTACTGCAAATTATGAGCCTGGTTTAGTGCTTAAGGTAAACACCAGAACAGCTCCCGGATTTTGTAATCCGTCGAACTTCTTAACACCTGTATAGAATCCAGTGTGAATGTCTCGCTCGAGATAGAAATGTATAAATTTAACATCGAAGACGACAATGCTCCGAGCAATCAGGAAATCAACATTAAGCTCAAAGGTGTTTTAAGCAATCTATAACATTAAATAAAGGCTTCGCTTTTTTCGCGGCTGAGCCTTTTTATCGCCGATCTGATCTGGCTATCAATTTTTTCAAACTGTAACCCCACCCCTGAAGGATAACTGCCGTGCTCGTTGCACTTGCGGACAATCTTGGCGGTACACCGAATTTTTAAAATGCGGCTGAAGTGAAGACAAACATTGAATTTTTCGCCCACAGTAAGGCGCTCGAGTTCCTCTTGTGCTAGTCCCTGAACAAAAAAGCCCGATGCAGAAATATCAAAAGATTTTTTGAAGAGCGCCTGGCCGCGCAGCGGTGGGGTTAATGATACAGGAATTTCGATTTTAGCCCGCAAGGCCACGTTCCACCATTTCAGCTGTGGATTCGCCAGCACCATCGAGGCCTGTTTCTCGAGCAGCACCGAGCAAATTCCTAAAAAACCAAGGCTTGCAAATAGCGTTTCAGTGGTATTGAAATGAAAACCCACGTAAGCCACCCACCAATTGTTGAAAACCACAGTAGCCGCAGCTAATGGTAAGAGTAGGCGCAGACTTTTGTGAGCATTATAAGCTGCGACGGCCGACATCGCGCAAAGAATCATGATGAGTATATTCAACTGAGTCAGTGTTCGAAATATATTCTCGAAGCTTTCGATGTAAGCGGCCTGAAACGGCAGGCTGAGCGCAACCGCCATCATACAAATACTGAAAACTAGAAGTGCTTTTGGGCGTGTTCGCATTTTGCTCCTGCCTATTCTTCTGAAAAGTGGTAACAGTAACTGACGACGCTATTGACATACTTAAATGCTTCTTTGAGTTCACCATCGTCGAGCCAGTGCTCGCCGTTTGCTTTGATTTTACTTTTAACCCTGGCGGCTCCTGAATTGTAACTGGCTAAAATCACGGCTGTTGTTTTGGTCTTCGGGTTCGAACTGAGCAGGCTTTTGTTTTCGGGCAGGTTCCAGTAATTGACTAGGTAGTTGAGATAAAGCGCGCCGCCTTCAATGGC
>JANOJH010000257.1:0-2771 GCA_031408135.1 Bdellovibrio sp.
ATTATTTTTCAGAGCAATTCGCGACAACATCATTACTTGAAAAACGAATTAAATTGCGAAGCACAGATTCTTGTTATCCGTAAAAATATAGAAAATTCTGATGTAAATTTTTAATAAAATTTGGTGCACCTTCGTAGTCGAGTATCGAACTGCGCTGCTGGAGATGTGCTTAAATTCGAATTGAGATGACTTAGGCCATCAAGCCGATAAATAAATGAACATTTTTTAATTCAATACATTTCCCTTTTTAAAAAGGTTAGACATCAGTCTCGGGTTAATGGTAGAAGACACCATGAAACTTCTTTTGGCGATTGCAGGGATAATTTTATCGGGATGTACCCACCCTTCTGTTCGAAACTCGCATGAAATGCTTGAGGCTAAAATGACTAAAACGGCAAATGGCATTGTCATCTATGAAGTCGGTGAAGGCGCACCAATCTTAGTGATCCCGGGTGGTCCTGGCGTTTCCAGCCAACTTTACCGAAAATATCTTAGCCCACTGGCTGCGGACAATAAGTTGATTTTCTGGGACTATCGCGGGACTGGTTTGTCCGTCGCGGCACCCAATACTACTTTTACTTTTGAAAACGATCACGCAGACATGATCGCAGTTATCCAAGCCTTGGGATTAAAGAAGTTTTCAATATTTGCGCATTCTTACGGGGGTCTCCATGCAGTAAAATACGCGTCTGAAAACGCTAATACCGTAAGCAAACTTATACTCGTATCGACGACAATGCAGTTCGCTCAATCAAGTCCGATTGCTTTTAAGAACAAGCAGAGCAATCTTTCAAAGTCGGATTTTGCACGTTGGATGGCCTTAGCTGAAGAAGTCTCGACAACCTTCGATTCTCAAAAGGCGCTCGAATTAAACCGCATCGAAGCTAAGAACCAGCTGCTAAATCCAAACCCGGAGCGCGCCGAAGAATTCGCCGTCGATTCAGAGATGAACTATCGGGCGGTTATTGGAAATCAAAATTGGGTAGCTTTAGACTTAACGAATGTTCTCCCGTTGATAAGAGCGCGGACCCTAGTTTTTTCATCTGAAAAGGATATCGTTGTACCCACAGTTTTCTCTAAAAAAATTGCGGACAATATTCTTGGCGCAAAGCTTGTTCTATTTGACCATTCTCGCCATTTTATATTCTGGGAGGAACAGCCGAAATTTATTGAACAAGCTCGACAGTTCCTTAGTTCGGCCGACTAAATTCTTGAAAGACTTTTTTGGAATTACCAACGTTAAAAAAAGAAGAGCCTAAGAATAATTGGTGCACCTTCGTAGTCGAGTATCGAACTGCGGTTTTGGAAATCTGTGCACCTAAGATGACCTGAAAGCTTATTTTACGATCTTTATTTCCGCTTTTTGAAAAACTTCAATTTCATTAAGAATTACACTCATATTTTTTTCCAGTTTTTTTACATGAAAAGCGACTATAACTCTCTTATCGCTACTGGATTTATACATAAGGTAACAATGGCCTTCATTTGCAGCTAACGCTGGTGCTCCCGCTCCTCGTTGTAACTGATACCATGCCTCGCTGTACTCCAACCAAAACATGGGGTTTTCTACTCTATCATTTTTAGTAGGATAGCCTTGTCCACGACCTTCATAGTTATTGGGTATGTCTTTGCATGACATATTTCCGATATCAACAATTCTTGCAACTTCATCAACAACTTGTATTCCTGAAAATTGTTGATCAGTTCCCACGTCGCTACCAAACTCCAAACTTAATCCATTGCCATATTTTTGAGTCATAGTATAAAAATCAAAGTAGCAACTGTCATTTAGACAGTTGGCTGGGTTGTCGTCGCGATTTGTGAGTGTTACTTCAGATGGGATTGAACTCTTTGTTTGTGCAATCAAAGAATTTGTTACGAGTAATAAAAGTAGGCAAATAAATATATTTTTCATCTGAGTCCTCTTGAATATTTGTTTAGAACCGCAGAGGCTATGTTAGTCACTTTGATAAGTGAAGTGAATTGAATTTGAATGAAAAAAATACATGTAAGAATAATTGGTGCCCAGTGAGGGAGTCGAACCCCCATGCCTCGCGGCGCTAGGTTCTAAGCCTAGTGTGTCTGCCAATTCCACCAACTGGGCACAGACGTTATAACGATTAACAGTTCTATTCAAAAAAAACTGAAAAAGCAAAAACTACTTTTCAGAGATCAGCTTTTTGTATTCCGGAGCGCGCATTAAATTGGCAAGTTCCTTTTCAGAATCCATTTCAATCCGCACTAACCAACCTTCATTATTAGGGTCGTCATTCAGCGAAGAAGGGTCATCCATCAGACTTGAATTCACTTCGATAACGGTGCCTGAAACCGGTGCGTAAAGGTCAGAAACGGCTTTTACTGATTCAACAACACCGAAGGTTTGGTTCTGTGTTACTTTTTGTCCTTCTTCAGGAAGGTCAACGTAAACAACTTCGCCTAATTGATCTTGTGCAAACTCGGTAACACCGACGGTTACGATGTTTTCGTCAACTTGAGCCCATTCGTGGTCTTTGGTGTAGTAAAAATCTTCTGGTATGTGAAAAGCCATATTTGCTCCAATGAGTTGAGTTTGCTTTAAGTTTTATTTACGAACGGCGTTTTAACTACATGAGCTTTAACAAGTTTTCCGCGAATGTCGACGAAAAACTGCGAACCTTCAGTTGCAAACGAAGGCTCAACATAGGCTATTCCGATAGGTTCATCAAGCGTTGGTGAGTGAGTTCCGCTGGTTACAACGCCTATTTTTTCGCCAGTTTGCTTTTTAATTTCAT